>SLJX01000124.1 GCA_007134885.1 Halanaerobiaceae bacterium | reverse complement strand
ATTATTACCATATCCACAATTATCGGCTGGTTGATGGGTTATATGAATGAAAAGTTATCATCAGGCTCAATTATTTCGAGCTGGCTGGTACATGGAATGGTTAACACTTTAATGGCTTTTGTTACCATGATGGGAGTTATTGGCTAATCCGCTTTATTAATAATTAATGATACGTAGAGAGAGGTTTATAAAATGGAAATAGCCACATTTAACATATAATTGGACAGACATCACTGTTTAATACAGAAGTAACTTCTTTTTGGGATGATCTGGCTGAAGTATATGTAGAGTTGACCAGCACAAAACCAGAATACACTTTGAATTTAAGAACTAATCCCAGATGGAAAGGAAAATATGTTGATGTTACAAGTGGAAGGCTTGATAGAATTTACCTGAGAGATGCCTTTCCCAAACCTTTTCCAGAGCTAAAATTCTTTTCGCTATTTGGTAAAGAAATAGATGAGAAGTCAGGGTATTGTGCCAGTGATCATAATGGCGTTGTTGCGGAAGTTGTGATAGCTTAAATAAAATGGTCGGTGCAGGCTACTCCACTGCAGCCGAAATGGCCTGATCCAGATCCTGAATTAAATCCTCATGATCTTCTATACCCACACTCAAACGCACCAGTCCATCATTAAGCCCCGCTGCCAATCTCTCCTCTCTGGGAATGGAGGCATGGGTCATGGTGGCGGGCTGCTCAATCAGGCTCTCAATCCCACCCAGGCTCTCAGCCAGCAGAAAGATTCTGGTTGAGGAGCACATTTTAGCAGTGGCCTCCAGAGAGGCATCCAGCTCAAAACTCACCATGCCGCCAAAGCCTGCCATCTGCTTTGAAGCCAGCTCATGCCCGGGATGTGATTTCAGCCCCGGATAATACACGCGCTTCACCAGGGGATGCTCATCCAGCCAGTCAGTTATCTCACCAGCATTTCTGCAGTGTTTATCCATTCTGACAGGCAGTGTCTTAATTCCCCTCAAAAAAAGAAAGGACTCATGAGGCCCCGGAGTGGCCCCCACACTGTTCTGATAGAAGGCCAGCCTTTCGCCCAGCTCCTCATCGTCGGTAACCAGGGCGCCTCCCACCGCATCAGAATGTCCGCCCAGATACTTCGTGAGAGAATGGGAAACGATATCGGCCCCCATCTCCAGCGGCCTCTGCAGATAGGGTGTGGCAAAGGTGTTGTCAACGGCCAGCAGCGCATCATTTTCATAGGCAATCTCTGCCAGACCGGCTATATCATTTATCTGCAGCAGAGGATTTGTGGGAGATTCGATCCAGAGCAGCTTTGTTTCAGGTCTGAAGGATTTATTTACTCTGCTGTGGTCGGTGGTATCTACAAAGGTAAATTCCAGATTGTACTGCTCAAAAACCTGAGTGAAAATTCTGTGGGTACCTCCATAGACATCGGTGCCGGTAATAACATGGTCGCCGGCTGACAGGAGGTTTAAAATTGTGTTGATGGAGGCCATACCGCTGGCATAAGCTGTTCCGAATCTGCCTCCTTCCAGATCGGCCAGTTTATCTTCCAGCCGGCTGCGGGTGGGATTGCCGGTGCGGGAGTATTCGTACCCTCTGTGCTGGCCGGGGGTGTCCTGAATATAGGTTGAGGTGGCATAAATGGGTGTAATAACTGCGCCTGTCTCTTTATCAGGATTTGTACCTGCATGGATAGCTCTGGTGGAAAAACCGAGCTTATTATTCTTCATCACTGACCCACTCCTCATAGGATGCATATATATTGTTGGAGAGATATCTTTCTCCGGAGTCGGGGAAGAGAGTTACCACATTATTATAAGGAACTTCCAGCTCGCCTCGAGCTATTTTATGAGCTGTCTGTATCGCAGCCCAGGAGGCTGCCCCCGAGCTGGAAGCTGTGAGATGGCCTTCCTCTTCGGCCAATCTTTTGACTTCAGAATGAGCATTTCTATCGCTGACCTGAATAACTTCGTCAACAAGTTCTGTCTCAAAAAGTTCTTTGTTCGAGGTGTCGTGGGTACCTATACCTTCAATATTGTATTCCGCTTCTTCGGAGTCCTGGCCCAGCAGCCTGCCGAAGACAGAGCCTTCCGGCTCCACTGCAGCCACATATATATCGGATATCTTCTCCCGCATAAAGCGTGCTGTCCCGGTCAGAGTACCAACGGTGCCGCAGCCCAGCACTAGAGCTCCTACACTGCCTTCCAGGGCATGATAGATCTCCGGCCCTGTAGTATTATAGTGAGCCTCAGCATTGAGAGGGTTAGAAAACTGCTGGGGAACGATGGCATTTTCCATCTCTGAAGCCAGTTCATGGGCGCGCTCGATGGCTCTCTTCATACCCTCATCAGAGGGAATACTGATAATCTCTGCCCCCAGAGCTCTCATAAGCTGATGTTTTTCCCGGCTGAACTGCTCTGGAACCATGAAAATGGCATTAAGCCCCAGCACATTAGCGGCAATAGCCAGGCCAATACCGGTGTTGCCGGCGGTGGGCTCGATTACCGTACCCCCGGGGCTGATCTCTCCCCTTTCCAGCAGCTTCTCCAGCATATATTTACCGATCCTATCCTTGACACTGCCGCCTGGATTGAAAGTCTCCAGCTTGGCATAAATCTGCACATCCAATGGTCCGGCTGCCAGCTCAACCAGCGGGGTCTTTCCCACCGTTTCCAGAACTGATCCAGCAGGTTTTTCATGAATTGTCATTGGCTAAACCTCCCCTGAAACAGTTATTTTAAAAAACCTAGGAGATTACTTATATTTATTAATATAAGTATAATTCATCTCAGGCTGAATTGCAAAGCTGAGTGAATGGTATGGTGGTACCGGGTTCCCCCCGAAATTATGACATAAAAATACAAAATTAATCAAGGTTTCAACAACTAAACTAAAAAACATAGGAATGTCGGGCTATGAATCTTGCAAAGAACAGCCAGGAAGAATTGCTTTCTATTTATTAAATTTTATATTATAATATTTATATCTGTATCATTAAGGAAGTAAATCCGGCAGCAGGATTATATTAACACCGGGTTTTATTATATTTGTTGTTTTATTATATCTGTTATGCTAGAGGAGTGAGACCTGTGCCAAGAAAACCTAAAATTCGCAAAAGATTAGCTGGACTATCCAGACTGACAGTTTATTATTACATAAATCAGGACGAATTAATAGCTAAAATTAAAAAGTCAGTTTTTACAGAAACAGCCGCAGTTGACCCGGGAGAAATTCTGCATCATCTGATAAAAAAGGCAGAAAAAAACTGGCACCGGGGGGATCTGTGGCAGAACTATCTGCTGGATTTAATTATAACAGCAGAAAATCCCTTTGCCCTGGCCTGTGAGAAGATGATATTATCTCCCCAAAGCAGCCTTTACCAGGCAGCCCTCCAGGATCTTAAAATCCTGCAGAAGCTGCTTGATCTGACCGCCAGAGAGATTCTTTCATCCGGACAGGAGAATAAAAGCTTCAGCCAGTTCCGGTTCCTAAAGAATGATTATCAACCAGCACCAGCAGCCCCTTCATCCCGTAAGTCCGATCATTTCCAGCAGGAAGTGCCCGATCTCCAGGCTGAGCTCCGGCAGAGTCTGGAACAGCTTAATAAATATTACAATCAGCAGGGAGCAGGTCAGCTCAATAAATATCAGGCTTTCCTCTGGAATGGCTCTCATGCTTTGAGGCCGGTAAAAAATCTCGATCCGGTGAATTTTACCGATTTGCTGGGCTATGAAAAACAGCAGCAGCAGCTGATTGCCAACACGCATAATTTCATCGAAAATGGCGCTGCCCATAATGTCCTGCTCTATGGTGAAAGTGGCACCGGCAAATCCTCTTCGGTTAAAGCAGTTTTAAACAAATTCTCTCCTCAGGGCTTAAGGCTGCTGGAAATCAACAGCGGTCAGATCAAAGAACTTCCCGATATCCTGGAATATCTCAGTCAGAGAGGCTTAAAATTTCTTATTTTTATGGACGATCTTTCCTTCGAAGAGTTTGAAACAGAATACAAGCATCTCAAAAATATCATGGAAGGTGGAATAGAAGCCCGGCCTGAAAACGTACTTTTCTATGCTACCAGCAACCGCCGCCATCTGGTTCAGGAGAAATGGCAGTCCCGGGAGAGCGAGGTCCACGAGCGGGAAATGATGAACGAAAGGCTCTCCCTGGCTGAGCGCTTCGGCCTGACAATTCTTTTCAATACCCCGGACCAGCAGGAATATCTTGAAATAGTCCGGGGTCTGGCAGAACGGGAAGGAATCGATCTCCCGACTGCTATCCTGGAAGAAAAAGCCCTGAAGTATCAGATGCGCAACAGCGGCCAGTCCGGCCGCACCGCCCGCCAGTTCATCGAGAGTTTGCAGCAGAATTAAATGGTGGTACCGGGTTACCTGACAAATTTCGCGCTCCCGGACTTAAAGAATTAATAAATGCCAGAGAAGAATCTCTAAGAAAGGAGTTTTAGCATTGGCTAAAATCAAACCTCGACATCGCCAGAAGAAAGGCGGAGAGATAATAATAGAGAATCCATCTTCTGCTGATGCCCAAGAACTTTTACTTTACCTCAAACAAACTCATCAGGAGACCGATTTTCTTTTGCGGGAACCAGAAGAACTAGAAGATATGACCCGAGAACAGGAAGAAGAATTTATTGAAAACATGAATGAGAGCGATTGCAATCTTTTTATTGTAGCCCGGAAGGATGATAAAATAATAGGCAATTTAGGATTTACCGGCAGCACTCTGAAACGCTACTGCCATCAGGGAGAATTCGGCATGTCGGTTCTCAAAGAATACTGGGGCCAGGGTATAGGCAGTCTGCTGCTGGAGGCTCTGCTGGAATGGGCTGCAGTCCGGGATATAACCCGAATTTCTCTCAGAGTAGATACTGATAACACAAAGGCAATAGGGCTTTATCAGAAGTTTGGCTTTACAAAGGAAGGGATACTGCGAAGAAAAAAACGCCTGCCGGATGGAGAATACCGGGATGAGATGGTGATGGCCCGCCTGTTTGAATAAATAAAATCTGGAGGGTAAAGCAGTGAAAAAGCTAACTGAAAACCACTATCTTAAGAGACATACTAACAAAAAATTCCAAATGATGGCCTTTATTCTGCTGATCACAGGCCTTATTTTTCTTCAATCTGGTTTCTACTCGACCTTCTTTCATCTGCTGACATCTTCTGCACTTAATCCGGCAGGACTGCCAGAAACTGCAGATATCTCAGTTAGTAGATTAATTGCAGCGGATACCACAGAAGCTCCAAGGACAGCCAGACCCACAGAGCCAGCAGAATATTCAGAATCAGGTTCTCATCTGGAGACCAAAATCCAGGAGCTTCTGGATTTTTACGATATTCCGGGAGCAGGAGCAGCTCTGATCAGTGCTGGAGGGGTGGTCTGGACAGGCTATTTCGGTTATGCTGATCTGTCTGAAGGTAGAGCGGTGACAGCAGACACGCTTTTTCGAGCTGAATCAATCACCAAGTCTTTGACAGCCTGGGCAGTTATGAACCTAGCAGAAAAAGAAAAGCTGGATCTTGATACTCCGGCCCTGGAATATCTCTCCAGCTGGCAGCTGCCGGAAACTGAATATTCAGCAGAAAAAATGACTATCCGGCAGCTTTTGAGTCACAGCTCAGGTCTGACTGGAGGAAGTGAATTCGAGGTCCCTGAAAAAACAAGACCTCCTCTGGAAGAAGTACTGGACGGGGAACACGGCCTCCATCAAGTCAGGTTGGTTCGGGAACCGGGAACAGGCTTTGAGTATTCCAATCAGGGCTTTATTATTCTGGAAATGATAGTAGAGGAAATAACCGGACAGGATTACGAAGAGTATTTTCAGCAGGAGATACTCGCCCCCTTAAACATACAGGGATATTTTACTATTGATAGAGAAATCCAGGAAAGACTGGCTGTCAGCTATCAGCTGGATGGCGAAGAGGTGCCCCTTTACACTGACCCTTTTAAATCTGCCGGCGGCCTGCTGATAACCACCGAAGGTCTGGCCCGGTTTTTTGCCTCAGCCTTAAGCGACCGCAGTGAGGAAGTACTGACAGCCGAGTCCAGGGGAGAGATGTATCAGCCGGCAGTCGAGACCACCGGATTTTATGGCCTGGGATCTGATGCTTCAGGACTCGGTCATTTTATCGAATATTACACCAGAGATGAGCAATCTGCTGAACATAAAAAGGATAATGCCATTGTTAATAAAATTGAATACCACAAAGAACCAGGCGATGCTGGCGAAGCAGCTGTTTTTCATGGGGGAGAGGGGACCGGTTCGCTGAGCTATGTATATCTTTATCCCGAAAGGCAGGAAGGCCTAATATTACTGACCAACAGCAAGCGCAGCTGGCCTTTTCTGGCTGAAGTCCTGGGAGCCTGGAGTGAGACCAGGCAGCTTCCCGTTCCTGCTATCACCACAGTTTTCTCCCGGGTTATCCTTGGCATAAATATTCTGACCGGTCTGCTGGCCCTGATAGCTCTTCTCAAAATTGCTTTGCTGATTCGGAGTGTTACCCGGGGAAGGCGCTATTTTGATCCCTTTGCCGTTCATAACACAATCCCCCGACTTTTAAACAGCTCTGGAGCTGTCCTGCTGCTGCTACTCTGGTGGCTTCTCGGGGAAATGCTGGTCACCAATCTGCAGCCGGTGAGGTACAACAGACTGGGACTGGCAGTATCACTGCTGGCAGTTTCTCTGCTGCTTTCAGCCCTCTTTGCCCCTGAGGAAAGCTGATCTACCTTAGCCAAAGCTTATGCTCATATGAATTCTTGAACCAACTGAGGATCCCTGGTTCACTAAGGTTTCCTGAACACCCTGAGAGTCTCTCAAAATCATACTTCTAATAAAAATAGCTCTTATCAAATAGCATGTTGTTCAGGCAGCTATAGGCGAACATGACGTTATTATTAAAAGTTTTTTGCCTCTTCCAGTCCTGAATATAAGATCAAGCCAGCACAGATAATTATCCGGCATTACCTTAGCAACAAGGAAATTTAAATGAGCCTAAAAAATCTAATACGCAACCACCACAGCCGGCCAGTCCCCAATTCAAAACCTCAATTTTTACAGGATCCCCCGCAGAGTTCATTTCCTGTCTCACCGGCAATAAGCCCTGGAGAGAAGCCCTGAATTAATTGCTCGAAACCCTTTACAAAGGCCTAAATTTCTGCTATAATACATCATGCTGGAGCTGAGTTAAGGAAACAAAATTTCTCAAACAGCAATCCAGCTGGACAGACTTCATATATAAAAAGATCACCCAACAAAATCTCGAAATTAATGCTTTACAAAGATTTGTTTATCTGCTATAATACTAATTGTCGCTTAAAAAAGCCATTAAATTTCCGGTGGTAATAGCGGAGGGGTAACACCTGTTCCCATTTCGAACACAGCAGTTAAGTCCTCCAGCGCCTATGGTACTGCAAGGGAGACCTTGTGGGAGAGTAGGTCACCGCCGGAACCTAATTTAAGCTGGGGTGTAGCCAAGCGGTAAGGCACTGGGTTTTGGTCCCAGGACGCGCAGGTTCGAATCCTGCCGCCCCAGCCAATAGAGGAGCCATTAGCTCAGTTGGTAGAGCACCTGACTTTTAATCAGGTTGTCGGAGGTTCGATTCCTCCATGGCTCACCACTTTTTGTCGCGGGGTGGAGCAGTCTGGTAGCTCATCAGGCTCATAACCTGAAGGTCGTCGGTTCGAATCCGGCCCCCGCAACCATTTTTCTCTTTATTTTCAAGTAATGATTATCGGGCGGGAGTAGCTCAGCTGGCTAGAGCATCAGCCTTCCAAGCTGAGGGCCGCGGGTTCGAATCCCGTTTCCCGCTCCATTTTCCTGGGTCTATAGCTCAGCTGGCTAGAGCACGTGGTTCATACCCACGGTGTCAGAGGTTCGAGTCCTCTTAGACCCACCAAACCTGGAGAGGTACCCAAGTGGCTGAAGGGGCGGGTTTGCTAAACCTGTAGCAGGGCATCTAGCTCTGGCGAGGGTTCGAATCCCTCCCTCTCCGCCATACAGAGAACACCTTTTTTAAGCTGTGCCCTCATCGTCTAGGGGTCTAGGATACCAGGTTTTCATCCTGGCGACAGGGGTTCGAATCCCCTTGAGGGTACCAATACGGGCGAATAGCTCAGCTGGGAGAGCACCTGCCTTACAAGCAGGGGGTCACAGGTTCGAGCCCTGTTTCGCCCACCATTTTCGGGGGTGTAGCGAAGTGGCTTAACGCGCCGGCCTGTCACGCCGGAGATCGCGGGTTCAAATCCCGTCGCCCCCGCCACTTTCCTTTTTTCCAAAAAGATAAGACTAAAACTGGAGAACAACCAGACTCCCAATCAAGCAGAAAATCCAGCAGCATTTCGAATATAAACTAAAATTCAGTCAAACCAGCAATCAAACTATCAAGTAATCAGTCAAACCAGCAACCAAACCATTAATCAATCTATGTTCTAACATTTGCGGGCCGATGTAGCTCAGGTGGTAGCAGCGCTTCCATGGTAAGGAAGAGGTCACCGGTTCGAGTCCGGTCATCGGCTCCAAATTCAAGTGGGGATATAGCTCAGCTGGGAGAGCGCTACACTGGCAGTGTAGAGGCCAGGGGTTCGAATCCCCTTATCTCCACCATTTTAACCCTTAAACTTTAATTTTATCTTAAATAAACTTCAATTTTTCGGGGAGGGGTGCCCGAGTCTGGCTAAAGGGAGCAGACTGTAAATCTGCCGGCGATGCCTACAAAGGTTCAAATCCTTTCCCCTCCACCATTTTTTATTTAAGATTACTTTTCCGAAAAAATGGGTTCCTATAAAATGGGTTCCTGAAAAGATGGGCGGGAATAGCTCAGCGGTAGAGCATCACGTTGCCAACGTGAATGTCGCGGGTTCAAATCCCGTTTCCCGCTCCATATTATTTTTCTGAACTTACCCCGATATTTTCGGGGATTTTTTATTTAAATCTGATTTATTTCAATTATCTCCCTCCGAACTGTCCCCAGGCTTTCCGGGGAAAAAAGTGACTCTACTGCTCTGGCCATGATTTCCAGCCACCTTCAAAAAATATTAATAAAATTCACACAAGTCAAATTCTCTAACTATATCATGAAAGATCAGCCTGGGCAATAGCCAGGTAGGGCCTCAAGAAAATTATTTCTTATTTAAGCAGGTATTATAAAATTTAACTATAAATACATAGTAAACCCCTGCACCTTCGGCGCACAACAATAGATGAAATATTACAGTGGTTTTAAAGATAAACAGGCAGTTAAGCCGGACAGCAAAAAATGTTTTCAGATAAAAAACCAGCCAGAAATATTAACAGTCAGCAGCTCAGCAAACACACTGTAAAAATTCGCAGAAAGATTGGACTTAAGAAAAATAATCCTGAAAATATTATTCAGGGAGGGAATCAAGATGGATTTTCTAAAAAAAATCTTTGGTATGGGCAGAAGTTATGGGGGGCTGATTGCCCACCTGAATCTGGTTGATTTCTGGTCAGATCTAACGGAAGAGGAGAGGGAGAAAATTCGGGGATATCATAAAGCCGGCTTTGACCGTCCTAATATTGATATTGATGATCCCAAATTTACCCCCGATCATCCTGATTTTACCGGCGATTACATCAAAGAGATTTCCCGCTCAGCCAGTAAATTTCTCTACAGCATGGCAGAATGGGCAATTTTCAGCAAGGAATATAATTTAGCTGAAAAGATACTTAATAAGGCCCTGGAAGAAAGCAGCAATCCTGTTGACCTTCATTATACCTATGATGCCCTGATCAAACTCTATTATCAGCTCAGAGATCGCCAGGGTTATTTAGAGAAGTGCATCGAAATCTGCCACTATGATATTGATCTCTATGAGAATCTTCTCAGGGAAAAAGAAGAGTTTCAGGATGAAGGTACTAAAATACCGGCATTTCGACGACTGGCCATAATTTATGAAAAACAAGAGAAATATCAAAAAGCCCTGGAGATAGCCCGGAAAGCCAGCAGTTATGGCCTCTCTGACACCACAAAAACCGGTTTTAGCGGCAGGATTGAGAGGCTTGAAAAGAAAATATAAGGAATATATAACTTTCGATCTGAACACCCCTGAAAGGCAGGCCCGGCATTGAAACCCGGCTGAACTCACACATTTGACTAATCTGTCTTTATGGCATAAAATTAGTGTGTAGTATTCAGCCAGCAGGAAAAAGGTGATATCCTTTGCAAATTAAACATAAGTACTTTATAGTAATTCTCGGCACTCTGGCAGCAGTCATAATTTCTTTCATTATAGCTCTGGTTCACGGCAGCACCGATATTCCGCTGAGAACAGTAATCCAAGCCCTTTTTTCTGCCGAGGGTGATCTGGCCCGCTATGCCATTATCATCCGCCGGATCCGCCTGCCCCGGATAGCCCTGAGTTTTCTGGTCGGCTCCGGTCTGGCTCTAGCCGGGGTGGTCTTCCAGGGAGTAATTCGCAATCCCATGGTCGACCCCTACATCGTGGGAATCTCAGCCGGTGCCGGAACCGCGGTGACCTTTGTCATCGTTTACAATTTAAGCTTTTCTCTTTTTTATTTCAGCACCATTCCCCTCTTTGCCTTTGTGGGGGCTCTGCTGACGGTAATGCTGGTCTATAATCTGGCCCGGGTCGGCAGCAAAATTCCGGTTATGACCTTTCTGCTGGCCGGGGTGGCTACCGCCTTCATGCTGGATGCCGTCAGGTCCTTTGTGATGGTGCTCGGCACCCAGGATCTCCAGCGGGTCGTTTTCTGGCTGATGGGCAGCCTTTCCGGCACCAGCTGGTCGGACATCACCATGATCCTGCCCTATTATCTTCTGGGGCTTCTGCCCATTATCTTTTTTGCTAACGATTTAAATTTAATCCTGATGGGAGAGGAAAGCGCCCATCATCTGGGCCTTAATGTTGAAAAAGTTAAGAAGCTTCTCATTGCCGGGGCCACTCTGGTAACAGCCGCGGTGGTGGCCGTCAGCGGCAGCATCGGATTTATCGGTCTGGTAGTTCCTCATATCGCCAGGCTCTTGATTGGCCCCGATCACCGCAAACTGCTGCCCCTGGCTGCAGTTTTGGGCGGAGTTTTTTTAATGCTCTCTGATATGCTGGCCCGTTCCCTGCTGCCGCCCCTGGAAATACCGGTTGGCATTATTACCGCTCTGGTCGGCGGACCCTACTTTATTTATCTGCTCCGCCGGCGTAAGTCTGAAAGCTGGTGATTGAGATGTTAGAGATTGAAAAATTGAAATTCAGCTATGATGATAAAAATACCATTATTGATGAAATTAATTTAGCCATTAACCAGCAGGAATTTACCGCCATCATCGGTCCCAATGGTTCGGGGAAGTCCACCCTTCTCAAAAATATCAGCAACCTCTTTACTCCTGACAGTGGAGCAATTTATCTCAACAGCAAAAACCTGAACCGGATTCAGCCCCGGGAACTGGCCCAAAAGATGTCGGTGGTACCCCAGGACACCAATCTCAGCTTTAATTTTACGGTCTATGACATTGTCATGATGGGCCGCCATCCTTACCAGGGACGCTGGGGTCGGGTTCAGGATCGGGACCGGGAGAAGGTAGAAGAAGCCCTGGCGCTGACTGATACCCGTCAGTTTCGGGACCGGGACCTCAATAGTTTGAGCGGAGGCGAGCGTCAGCGGGTGATTATAGCCCGGGCCCTGGCTCAGGATCCGGAAATTCTGCTGCTGGATGAACCCACCTCCAGTCTCGATATCAACTATCAGCGGGAAATTTTTGATCTGCTGTCCTATCTCAATCAGGAGAAAAATCTCACCATTCTGGTTGTCTCCCATGACCTCAATCTTTCCAGCCAGTACTGCAGTCGGCTGATCCTGATTGACAGGGGCAGAATTTTTGCCGGTGGCAGCCCGCAGGAGGTTCTTACCGAAGAGAATATCGGCCAGGTCTATCAGACCGAGGTTAAGGTCCGCCAGAACTATTTAACCGGCCGACCCTATGTGGTGCTGATGCCCGGCCGCGCCGAATGTGTTCCGGCCAGGCTTCAGCAAGACTTCAAGATTCATCTAATCAGCGGTGGCGGTACCGGCCAGGAACTTCTCCAGCAATTTTATGAAAGAAATTATCATATCAGCTGCGGAGTCTTAAATCAGGGCGACAGCGACTGGGAGCTGGCCCGCCGTCTGGGCTGTGAGATTGTCGATATTGCCCCTTTTTCCTATATTGAGGAATCCGATCTGCAGAGAAACCGGGAAAAGATAGAAGAGGCTGATCTGGTGGTTGTTGCGGAACTGCCCTTCGGTCACGGTAATCTGAAAAACCTGGAACAGCTGACCGGTTTTTCAGACAAACAGATATTTTTACTGCAGGAAAAAAGCATAGCAGAACGGGATTATACCGGAGGTCAGGCAGCAAAACTCTGGCAGCAGCTGCTTGACTTCCCTATGACCAGAGTCTTTACCGGGCAGCAGCAGCTGCTAGAACAGATTGACGAAATGGCAGACCAGACCGGGGACTGCAGTTAGATTAAAGGCAGCATTTGCGAATAATCCCCGGTTTTGATATAATTATCAGGACTGCTAAACCTTTAATTTTTGCTAAAATATTGATAATATGCTGCTCTTTGAGGGTGAAAATATGGTAAAGCCTGCCAGACTGGATCGGGAGTATTTTGTAGTGCTGCTTCCCGAGGGCAAGCTCAAAACTGAAATTAGCATACTGCAGCAGCGGCTGGCTGATTATTATGACCTCTATCAGGATGAGGAACTTCCGGAACTCCACATTACCCTGGATCGGATCAGCAAAGAAAAACTGCTGCAGGCCAGCGAGATAATTACTGAAGTGGTCAATGATTTCACCGGAAAGATTAAACTGGAACTGGAAGATATCACCTGTCTGCAGCAGATGAATGATAATTTTCTGGTCTTAAAGCTCAAAAGAACTCAGAGCCTGGAGGAATTTGCCCGGGCACTTCATGTCAGCCTGAAAGCAGAGGGCATCTCGACTCTGGTAGACTACTCCAGCTGGGATTACCACATTACCCTGGTAAACAATAAATTTGTCGAGAATCCTATTTCCGATTTTGACTTTAATAATCTCTGTGATTTTGCTGAAGGACAATCCCAGAGAACGGTGGGCCGGGCTGGCCGGATTGAAATCTGGAAACCTACTTTAGAAACTGATAAAAAGGTGGCTTACTCCAGGGATTTAACCTGATAGATACCAGCTGACCGGCCTCCAATAATTATGATAAGAGCAATTATAAGTATCATTACGGGCATACCAGCAGGAGAGAGGGTGAGCAGAAAATGGCAATTAAAGCAATTATCTTTGATCTAGATGGTGTTATTACCGACACCGCCGAGTTTCATTACCAGAGCTGGCAGCAGATGGCCGACGAGGAGGGTCTGGGCTTTTCCCGGAAAAAGAATGAGCAGCTCCGGGGAGTCTCCCGCCGCAGGTCGCTGGAGATAATTCTGGATGGTGAGGAGCTGCCTGAAGAGGAAATGCAGCGGCTGATGGATAAAAAGAACGGCTATTATCAGGAAAAACTCAAGCAGATGGCCCCCGATGATATGCTTCCAGGAGCCCGGGAGCTGGTGGATGAAACCCGCGAGAGGGGTTTAAAAACAGCCATAGCTTCAGCCAGCCGGAATGCTAAAACTGTAATTGAAGCTCTGAAAATTGGCCATCTTTTTGACACCATTTCTGATGGCCACAGTGTGGAAAATCCCAAGCCAGCACCGGATCTTTTCCTGCACACCGCTGAAAAATTAAACCTGGATCCCGAAGAATGTGCAGTGCTGGAGGATGCTGAGGCCGGTATTGATGCCGCCCTGGCAGCTGGAATGACCGCGGTGGGTATCGGTCCCGAAGAGAGGGTCGGTCACGGTCATCTTCGTTTTTCCAGCACAGCCGAAGTTGAACTGGACAGAATACTTAAGGAGGAATAGCAGATGGCTCAGACCAATCAAAAAAGCAAGCAGCTGTCAGATGTTGAAGAAATTCGGAGGACTCTGACCAGAATTGCCCATGAAATCATTGAAAAGAACCGGGGGGCTGAGAATCTAGCCCTGATCGGAATCAGAACCCGGGGGGTTCCCCTGGCCAGCCGCCTGGCTGAAAAAATAGGAGAAATTGAAGGTCGGGAAGTTGAAACCGGAATATTAGATATTACTCTTTACCGGGATGATCTTTCCCAGATTGCCAGCCAGCCCATTGTTCACCAAACCAAAATCCCTTTTGATATCAATGACCGTCGAATTGTGCTGGTCGATGACGTTATCTATACTGGTCGTACTGTACGTGCAGCCCTCGATGCTTTGATGGATCTGGGCCGGCCGGCAGTCATTCAGCTCGCTGTCCTGGTGGACCGCGGCCACCGGGAACTGCCCATCAGGCCGGATTTTGTTGGTAAAAATGTTCCCACCTCCAAACAGGAGCAGATCATTGTCAGTTTACAGGAAACCGATGATCGAGAAGAAATTTTACTGACAGAGCTCGATTGATTATCTGCTTTTATTGAGCTGAATTTTTCCGGAATTTTCTCAAATGACAGCATCTTTGCTTTTGATATTTTTCTGGTTAAACCTCAGCCGATCTTACCTGTTTGCTGAATTAAGCCGCTTAAAGATAACACCCTGCTTAAATATATTACCCGGGTAAAGATAATACCCTGGTTAAAGATAAAATTAAAGTTTTGCCAGGAAAACTTGCCTCATCATCCTTTAAACAAATTAGCATCAGGGAGAGATAGCAAAAAAAAGATAAATAAATAAACTTTTTAGCAGGATTTTTTTGCTTTGTCTCGAAATATTATAAATAGCAGCAGAGATTAATACTATTTTTTTGCGAAAATTCGCAAGCGCTTGCGCAAGGGGGTTTAGGAGTGGCGGTTACTCTTAAAGATCTGGCCCGGATAGCCGGGGTGGCAGAATCAACGGTTTCCAGAGCTTTAAACGATAAGCCCGGGGTCAGTGAAGAGACCCGGGAAGAGATTCTCAAATTGGCAGTGGAATATAATTATCAGCCCAACCGCCTGGCCCAGGGGCTGGCCAAACAGAAAACCAGTATTATTGCCCTACTGCTGCCCGATCTAAAAAATCCCTCCTATCCCGAGTTAATTGCCGCTGTGGAAGGGGTGGCCAACGATTCTGGTTATCAGGTGGTTCTCTGCAATACTGCCGGCAGCCCGGAGAAGACCGCTGCCTATCTTGACCTGCTGCAGCGCAATCAATTTGACGGAGTTATTATTGTGGGCGGCACACCTACCGGAGGAAAATTTCTCCAGCTGGCTCTGGAAAATAAGAATAACATGGTGCTGTTAAACATGCTGCTGGAGGAACTGCTGCTGCCCTCCCATCTAATTGACTACCGCCAGGAGGGTGTTCTGGCAGCTGAATATCTGCTGGACTCAGCCGATTCCCGGCCGGCGGCCCTGATACTGGGAGATGCCAGGGAATACCGGGAAACTGAAAGAAGAGAGGGATTTCTGGAAGCCAGCCGCCGCCTGACCGGCAGCGCCACCGAGGTCTTTACCGGGGTGGAAAGCCGGGATGATGGCTATCAGGTTTTTTTTCGGATTGTAGAGAGGCTGGAACCGCCGCTTTCTTTTTATATCACCGAAAATCTGGCAGCTCTGGGACTGCTGGAAGCCATCAAGAGCGGTGGATATCTGGTTCCTGAGGATTTTCAGCTGCTCGGGACCGGCAGTAACTTTATAGCCGGGATAGCCAGTCCGCAGCTCACTGTGGTTGATGAGCCTTTGAGAGAAATGGCCAGCAATGCCGCCACCAGTCTACTGCAGCTCCTCTCGGAGGACAAATCGGAGCCGGAAATCCGGGTCTATCAGCCCAAAATCATTGCCGGAGCGACAACTCTTTAGGTTCAAAGCAACATTGTCCTGCTTAAAGACTAATTGGATAAATCTTTAAGTTATGATTCCCGCTATAGCTGCGATCTCATCGAGAAAATCTGCAAAAAATCACTTTCCGCAGTTCAACCAAGCAATTATTGATAATCTCTTAAGATTTAGGTCCTGGTCAAAGGATCTAATTTCTCTCAACTCCAGGCCTGGTTGCAGGAGAAGTGTCAAATTACTAATTTCAGGTTCAGAGGTTCAGTTCAGCCTATTTTTTATCACATCTTATAGCATCTTATCATGTCTTATTGTTAACTTTACGGATTTTGATATTTTACTGGCCTGCTCAAGAATTATTCGGTTTGCTCAAGAATTTTCAGAAACAAAATTAAATAATATTCCCAATCCACAGGAGGTTTAATTAATGGCAAAGGTAACTCTCAACAATATCACCAAAAAATTTGACGATGTAGTGGCTGTTAAGGATGCAGATCTCGAAGTTGTTGACAAGGAATTTCTGGTGCTGGTTGGTCCTTCCGGCTGCGGTAAATCCACCACTTTAAGAATGGTTGCCGGTCTGGAAGAAATCACCGAAGGTACCATTGAAATTGGGGATCAGGTGGTTAACGATGTTCCGCCCAAGGATAGGGATATCGCCATGGTCTTCCAGAACTATGCTCTCTATCCTCATATGAATGTTTATGACAATATGGCCTTTGGCCTCAAGCTCCGCAAGTTTCCCAAAGATGAAATCGAGCGCCGGGTCCAGGAGGCTGCAGAAATTCTGGGAATTGAAAATCTGCTGGAAAGAAAGCCCAAGCAGCTTTCCGGTGGTCAGCGTCAGCGGGTTGCCCTGGGTAGAGCTATTGTCCGAGAACCCAAGGTATTCCTGATGGATGAGCCCCTTTCCAACCTGGATGCCAAGCTCCGGGTACAGATGAGGGCTGAACTTTCCAAGTTGCATGACAGACTGCAGACCACCGTTATTTATGTCACCCACGACCAGACCGAAGCTATGACCATGGGTGACCGCATTGTCGTACTCAATGATGGTTATATTCAGCAGGTCGATGATCCCCTCTCCCTTTATAACTATCCGGTAAACATGTTTGTTGCCGGCTTTATCGGCAGTCCGGCCATGAACTTTCTCGATGCCAAAATGATTCAGGAAGGCGACGGTATCTTTCTGGAAGGCGAAGGTGCCTTTAAATTAAAGATCTCCGATGGGATGATTGAAGAATATCCCGCAATTAAGGATTATGCCGGTGAAGATGTTGTACTGGGGATCAGACCGGAGGATTTCTCTGATACCAGTTTGAAACAGGACTATGAAGTCACCGAAGATAACACCTTTGATGCCGAGGTTGAGGTTGTCGAGCCCATGGGATCCGAGATTTATCTCTACCTTGCCACCGGCGAGCATAACATGATAGCCCGGGTGGAAGCCGAAAGTACCGCTAAAGTTGGCGATACAATCAGGCTCGGAGTTGACCAGTCCAAGATCCGCCTCTTTGATGTTGAAACCGAAGAAGCCCTGATAACTAAAAAGGAATAGCATTTTTAACCTTGGAATAGCATTTTTAACCTTTCTGCCACCTATATTTAAGGACAACACCCGTTACCCAGAAACACCCGTTACCCAGAACTTTTCAAGCAGGAAGGCAAATTTCTAGATGGTTTATCAAGATAATTAACAGAAATTTCAAGAGGTTTCCCTCTCACTCCCGGGGAGACCTCTTTTTTTCTTTCAGGAAGGAAAAAGCTCTGATATCCCGAAATTATAATGCAGGGCCGAAAAATTTTGTTTCCTGAGGAGGTGGGCTTGAGTTATGGAAGATTCTTTAAAAAAATTGTTGCTTTACCGGGTTCTGCCACTTTTTTTAGCTGCTGTGCTAATTATTATGGGTGTTCAGCTGGTCAACAATTATCTCGAAATCCGCCGCTTAGAATCGGAAATTGCCGAAAAACAGGAAGAGATCAAGGAAGCGGATAGGCGCCAGCAGGAATTACAGCAGGAACTGGAACGGCTGGATGACCCGGAATATCTGGAAAAACTGGCCCGCCAGCGCCTGGGTCTGGTAAGACCGGGAGAAGAGCTGATTATCCCCTACGAGGTTGAGCCGGAAGAAGAATGACAGACCTGCCGTTTGAGTCAGCTCTATTATACCCCGTTCAGTATATCCCACACAGGAAGGATGTTTGCCGGTGAGTTATGATGTTTCACAGAAATCTCTGCAGCTGATTGCCAGAGAAATGAAGTTAAAGGAAGAGCAGGTAACTACCGTAATTGAGCTTTTAAATTCCGGGAATACCATACCCTTTTTAGCCCGTTATCGTAAGGAAAAAACCGGCGGCCTGGATGAAAATGAGCTCAGGGATCTGGAAGAGAAACTGGATTATATCAATAAGCTGGAGCAAAAGAAGGCCGAAGTTAAAAACAAAATTGAGGAGCAGGAAAAGCTTACCCGGGAACTGGCAGAAAAGATAGACAGCGCCGGGACCCTTCAGGAAGTTGAAGATATCTATTATCCGTTTAAGCCCCGCCGTCAGACCCGGGCTGATAAGGCAGATGCCCGGGGTCTTAAACCACTGGCTGAAATTATCTGGGACCAGGAAATTACTCCGGAGGACTTGGCCGCCAGAGCTGAAGATTTTGTAGACCCCGAAGAGGAGATTAACTCTGCGGGGGATGCCCTGCAGGGAGCCCGAGATATTCTGGCTGACCGGATTGCCGCTGACCCCGACCTCAAGGCTCTTTCCCGGCAGCGCTACTGGCAGCAGGCCAGCATAGCCAGCAGCGTTAAGGATGCCGGTAGCGATGAAAAGGGTGTCTACGAGCAGTATTACGATTTTTCTCAGCCTCTTAAAAAGATTCCTGCCTTTCGCATACTGGCCATCAACCGGGGAGAAGAGGAAGAAATTCTCTCGGTTAAGATTGATCCTCCGGAGAAGAGCATTATCAGTCGCCTGGCCCGGGAAATCATCAAACAAAATTCTCCCCTTGAACAGGAAATGCTGGAAATTATCAAAGATGCCTTCAATCGCCTCCAGGGACCGGCCCTGGAGAGAGAGGCCCGTTCTGAACTGACCGAAAGGGCCGAAGAACACGCCCGGGAGGTCTTTGCTGATAACCTGGAAGCCCTGCTGCTGCAGCCCCCGCTGCCTGATAAGATAATTATGGGCATTGACCCTGCCTACCGGACTGGCTGCAAAATTGCAGTAATTGATACTGAGGGCAATGTGATGACGACGACGGAAATATTTCCCCATGAGCCCCGGAAAAAGTGGGAGCAGTCCAAAGATAAGATTTTAGTTTTACTGGAGGAGAACAGAGTGGATGTAATTGCCTCCGGTAACGGCACCGCTTCTCAGGAAACAGAGGAACTATTAAGCGAGCTCAATCAGGAAAGCCAGCAGGAAATACCCTATACCATTGTCGATGAGGCTGGAGCCTCAGTTTATTCAGCTTCCAGGCTTGCTGGCCGGGAGCTGCCCGACCTTGATGTCAGCCTCCGGGGAGCGGTATCAATTGCCCGCCGCCTCCAGGACCCTCTGGCTGAGCTGGTTAAAATCGATCCCCGCTCGGTGGGGGTGGGGCTCTATCAGCATGATATCGACAGCGCTGCCCTGCTGGAAGAGCTGGAAGTGGTGGTTGAATCGGTGGTGAATCGGGTAGGAGTTAACTTAAACACCGCCTCTCCCGCGCTGCTTTCCTATGTTGCCGGGATTAATTCCAGCCAGAGCGAGAAAATCTGTAATCATCGAGAAAAGCAGGGAGCCTATATCAGCCGCAGCCAGCTGCTGGAAGTAAAGGGAATCGGCCCCTCCACCTTTGAGCAGGCTGCCGGTTTTTTAAGGCTCTTCAGCCCGAAAGATCCCCTGGCCCGCACTCCCATTCATCCCGAATCCTATGAGCCGGCCGAGAAACTTTTATCCCGGATCGATTTTACTTCTGAGGATCTGACTGCCACCAGATCAAGCCAGAAGATAAAAAATAGACTTGCGGAAAAACTTGATCCCCTGCTCTCAGAACTGAAAAAATTGTCCCGGGAGCTGGATACCGGCATCCCGACTCTGAAGGATATCATTGCTGCCCTAAAAGCCCCGGGTCGCGACCCCCGGGAAGAGGTACCCGGCCCGATCTTTCGCACCGGAGTTCTGGACCTGGATGATTTGGAGGAAGGTCAGATTATGCGGGGTACGGTCCGCAATGTTGTCGATTTTGGTGCCTTCGTCGATATCGGACTGAAGGTCGATGGCCTGATTCACATATCGGAGATGGCCGACCATTATGTTGATGACCCCAACCAGCTGCTTAAACCCGGTGATATTGTTAGGGTTAAAATTCTGGAGGTTGACGAAAGAAGAGAGAGAATATCCTTAAGCCGCCGGGCAGTCAAAGGCTAATGTTTTTTAAAAGGATTTTCTCCCCCTTTTAAAAGGGGGAGGCCCCCAAACCCAGGAAAAACCGTGCAATAAACCTTGCAAAGAAACGACTCAAACTATTTTAGGTAAAAAATTGATTTTTATGCAGAGTTATGCTACAATATAAATCCAACATTCGATTTGTTTTAGTAATTAGCGGCACAGTTTTTTCTGTGCCTTTTTATTTTTCCGCTTTAATATCGCTTTAATACCGCCTTAATACCTGCTTTATTTTTTTACTGCAGTTATATTTAAGGAAGTTTCAGGAGGTGAAATCCTGTGGAAGAGTATATTAACTACCGGGGCATATTCTTAAAAAAAGAAAAAGAACAAGAAAATACCGATGAAGCAGTCGAGAAATTTCTTTTCTACAGATATAATGCCGGTTCTTTCCAGGATCCCCCCATTATCTTTCATGATAATATTGAGTACGAAAGATATGAGGATTCCTGGCTTATTGATCTGATTGAAAAAACAGTTTAAAATGACTGGCAATTCTGATTTAATTCTTATTAAAAACCTGAAAGAACAGCCTGTAACAGGACCATAATTATTTGACAGACCATAAATGTTAGGTTATAATTGTATTAATATTATTATTAAGGAGGATATTTAACGTATGTCGATTGAGGTTGGAGAAACTGTAGAAGGAAAAGTGACTGGAATAACTAATTTTGGAGCCTTTGTTGAACTTCCCACAGGTGACACAGGACTGGTTCACATTTCTGAGGTAGCTAATACCTATGTCAAAGACATTACTAACTATCTTAAGGAAGATGAAAAGATCAAGGTCAAGGTCATTAACATTGACGATGATGGCAAGATTGGTCTTTCAATCAAACAGCTGGAGGATCCTGATGACAGGATTGACCATGCTCCCAAACGTTCCTTTGAGGACAAAATGGATGATTTTCTCAAGCAGTCCAGCGAGCGTCAGCAGGATATTAAAAGTAGAGACGCAAAGCGCGGTGGTAACGGCCGGGGTAATTAAAAACTCAGCCTGAAACTGCCAGTTGATACTGGCAGGAGACCATAAACATTGCTTTATTTTCCTGGAATGCCTGTGATTGATTGAAGGTTAATTATAGATTATAATAGCCAATTGCAAATTATACCAGTTGCCTACTAATATCATCTGTAGAATGCACCATAACTGCATACTAAATGTACCCTAACTGTAACCTATATATATTGCTAATTATACTGAAAATACTATTCTAATTATACTGAAAATATTATTTTTATTGAACTGAATTTATATTATTGTTCTGACTTAAAGCATCCCCCCCCTTTCGGGGGTGTTTTTTTGTTATTTTTCCAGATATTTTGTTATTTTACCGGCAGGGAATCTTAAAAGTTCTTCAAAACCTCTACTTTCTAGAATTGAATCAGTCTCGGTAAAAAGTTTTAAAATGAAAATGCTCAAAAAACAGGTGATTGCCGATGAAAAGCAAAGCCAGAAACCTTAATTCTCACAGCACAAATGCTGATAAGTCCAGAAAACTTTCTCCAGAAAAAACTCAGGAAATAGAACTGGAAATCAACCAGCCCGGTCCGGGAGAGATAAAAGTTATAGCAGCCCAACTTGATTCAAAAGTAATCAGGGTTCTCAGGATTATTAAAAGATGTCCTGCCGGCTTTCCTGAGCTGCTTTTGCTTAAACCCTTTTCTCCTGAACTGATATCCCCCACAATTTTCTGGTTGAGCTGTCCGGTTTTGCGGGAGAGAATTAGCCGACTTGAGGACAGAGGACTGCTGGAGGAACTGACAGTCCGCTATCAAAACCAGCAGGACTTTGCCTGCAGGCTTGTTAATGCTCATCAGGCCTATGCCGGTCTGCGCCGGAATTTATTGAGTCCTGATGCTCGGGAACAAGCAGCAGAAATTTCTCAAGATTTGCTGGATACTCTATTGAATTCCGGAGTCGGCGGCATTAAGGACAGAGGCGGTTTGAAATGCCTTCATGCCCACTTTGCTCATTATTATTCCGGATATGCAAACCCGGCAGGAGCTGAAGTAGCCGCCAGGCTGAAACGCCCTTTTCTCTGCCGTTATTGTAAAAAGTTCTCCAGAAAATTATCAGCAAAGGAAGGATAATATGACAGCTATCTCTGAAGAGATAAAAACCAGCCTAGACACGCCCTTTCGGGCAGCAGCCCTGGATATTGGCAGCAACTCCTGCCGGATTTTAATAGCTGAAGTTGCGGAGCCTGTTTCCCGGAAGGCAGAACGGGAAGCTGCAGCCCTGGAAACTTTCGGCAATAAGAAAGTGGAGCTTATACCAATCTATTATGATCTTAAGACCACCAGGCTGGCAGCCGGAATTGAAGAAAACGGCAGATTAAATTCAGATTCTCTGGAGAGAACGATAGCAGCTTTGAAAAACTTTAGAAATAAATTACAGAAATATCAGGTATCCCGCTATCGGATGGTTGGTACCAGCGCTCTAAGGGAGGTCAGTGATGCCTCCCGGCTGGCGGCGGTGATTGAGGCTGAAACCGGTCTGGAGCTGAAGATAATTTCCGGTCAGCGAGAGGCCGAACTGGTTTACCGGGGAGCTTCAGCAGGATTCGAGAACTTCTCCGGTGGCCTGGTAATTGATATTGGGGGCGGCAGCACCGAGATTATCACCAAAAAATCTGGCAGCATTTTTCCCGTTAGCTTGAGGATGGGAGCGGTTCGTTTTACCGAACGCTACATTACTGACCCCGCCCGTTCAATAACTGAAAAAGAAATCACCAGTATACGAGAGGCAACTTTTGACCTTCTTGATTCCAGCTCTCAGCTTTCTGCTCTGGAAAAACCAGCAAGTTCTGTTCTGCCTAAAACCGAAAAATCATCACCAAAATCCAGCCAACCTGAAGAAGTCAGCAAACCCGATGAAGTCAGCAAATCCTTAGCAGGTTCGAAGAAGTCCTATCAAGTTCCTGAAAAGTCCGATACCACCTCTGATAAATCCTCTGATTCTCCCGGGGCAGTCGGGGTCGGCGGCACCATTACCACTCTGGCTGCTGTTCAGCAGGAAATGTCCACTTACCATCCGGAACTCATCGAAGGGTATTACCTCAGCCGGGAAGAGGTAGAAACTTTAATCGAGTTATTTGCCTCCCGGGTCCTGGAAGAACGTCAGGCAATAATCGGCCTCCACCCCGCCCGGGCTGATATTATCACCGCCGGTACGGTGATTCTGTCAGTCCTGCTGAAATTTTTTCAACTTCCCGGAATCAGGGTCAGCGAGCAAGATATTCTTTACGGACTGGTCCGGGAAGAACTGAAGCTTTAATCCGAGAGATAGATATTACTGTCAAATTTATTTTCCGGATATATTAATGCCTTCAAATAAGTCAAATTTCTCAAGCAGTCAAATTATTACTCTTGAAGCAGGAGAATTCCGGAAAATCTAGAAACTTATCATTAGCATTAGCATTAAAAACCAGAGCATTAAAACCAGCAATAAAGCCAGCAATTCTGAGTTAGCAGTAATATTATAATTTCTGGCAGAAAAGACTTTTAAAGCTACAGCCAGAATATTTTTTTATTCCTTATTTAATCTCATAATTTTTATCCTCTGGAGGAGAGAGAAATCTGTGGATCTGCTACCTGAATTTAAATCCTACTGCCGGCAGCAAAATTTTTTTCAGTCCGGCAGCAAAATTCTGCTGGGAGTTTCCGGAGGACCGGATTCCCTGGCTATGCTGGATCTTTTCTACCGCCTCAGAGAGGAAGAGCAGCTGGAACTGGCTGTTTTTCACCTGGACCACGGTATCCGGGAAGCTTCCCGGGCTGAGGCTGAATTTGTCCGCAGCTTCTGTCAGGAGCGACAGCTCAGCTGCCGGATAGAGAGGATTAATCTTCCCGAAATACAGGAAAACACTCAGGCCGGAGTTGAGGAGCTGGCCCGCAGGATTCGCCGGGCTTTTTATTACAAGTATGCCCGTCAGCTTAACTGTGGTATCCTGGCCTTAGGGCATCAGCTCAATGACCGAGTGGAAACCATGCTTTTTAATCTCATCAGAGGCAGCGGCATTAAGGGTCTGCAGGGCATTACTCCCACCGGCCGTTACAGGGATTTGAAAATAATAAGACCCCTGTTGAAATTCTATCGTTCCAGCATTGAAATGTACTGTCGGGAGCACAATTTGAATCCCAGAATGGATCGCAGCAATCTCAGCCTGGAATACTCCCGCAACCGGATTCGCAATGAATTGATACCCTATTTAGAGGAGCATTTTAATCCCGAACTGAAAAAAAATCTGGCCGCTACAGCAGAGATAATTGCTGAGGAAAGCGGCTTTCTCGACCGGGTGACCGCCAATCTATATCAGGATCTGGTTATCAGGGAAGAGGAGCACCGCCTGGATTTTAACTGCCAGGAGATAGTCAGCCTGGACCCGGTTCTCCAGAAAAGACTTCTGAGATATATTATAGCCAGGCTGCTGGATTCCCGTGAAGGTTTTTATCAGCAGCACTATGAATTGATGCTGGAAATAATTGAGGAAGAAGCTGAAAGCGGGGGTAAAGATCCGGCTCGCAATCATGATTTTCCCCGAGACCTGCTGGTAAGGCTGGAATACGGTATGGTTTCTTTCCGGGACAGGATCTGGCAGGCCCTGCAGGCCAGAAATTCCCGCTTTGACCTTACTCTGGAAGAAGAAGGCCGGATTGAATTGCCAGGGGGCTCCAGCATTAGGGCCGAAGTCACCGAGCTACCGGGGAACTGGCGCATTCTGGCTGCCCGGGAAAACACAGCCCTGATCGATTACAGCAGTTTTGCCTGGCCCCTCAGGATCCGCAGCCGCCGGGATGGTGATTGCTTTTATCCCCTGGGCCTGGGAGGCAGCCAGAAAGTCAAGGATTATCTGATAAACAATAAAATCCCCCGGGATGAGAGAGATCGACTTCCGGTAATAACCGATGGCAGAGGGCGGATCATCTGGCTGGCAGGAGAGCGACTGGACGAAAGATTTAAGGTTTCGCCGGATACCGACAGGGTTCTCAGGCTGGAATACCAGCCGAATTCTTAATAATATCTCCAATGATGAGAGAACGCAGTTCTTTACCACCAATATTTTAATTGATGATGAGATATTTAGTGAAAATTTAATGAAAATCTGCCAGAAACAATATCTTTATGATATTTTTAATGATATTTGCTGTTAAAAATGATATCATTAATAAAAGAGGAAAGGGGATTTGGGTAAATGAAACTGGAAGTCTTGAAAAAGGACATTGCCGAAGTAATAATTTCTGAGGAAGAACTGCAGCAGCGGATTGCCGAACTGGGGGAGCAGATTACCGAAGATTATAAGGACAGCACTGAACTTATGCTGGTTTGCATTCTCCGGGGAGCGGTAATCTTTATGGCAGATTTAGCCCGCAATATCAACCTGCCGGTGACCTTTGATTTCATGGATGTTTCCAGTTATGGCAGCGGAACTGAATCCAGCGGTACTGTCAGGATTCTAAAAGACCTCGAGGATGACATTGGCGGACGCCATATCCTGATTGTAGAGGATATCATCGATACCGGGCTGACCCTAAAACATGTTATCAAACTTCTGGAAACCAGAGATCCTGCTTCGGTCCGGGTAGCAACTCTGCTTGACAAGCCCGAAAGACGGGAGATGAAGCATATAGAGATTGATTACAATGGTTTTGAAATTCCTGACAAATTTGTTGTTGGTTACGGTCTGGACTTTGCTGAAAAGTACCGCAACCTCCCCTATATAGGCGTATTGAAGGAAGAAATGTATAATTAGCTCACTTAAATTTATAAAATAAATTTATGAAAACATTATAAAATGATATATAAATGTTGAGTATTATATTTACAAAGAAAGGGACTTGTGCTATAATGGTTAACTGTGTAATAGAGGGTTTGCCAAAATAAATTGGTCTTATTTACCATAAAATAACTGCTGCCGGTTGCTGCTAAACTTTAAGATTCAGCAGTAAACCAGATCCCTGTCAGCAGCAAAATTAACTTGAGGATGACACCAAATTACCGGAATTGATGAGATTATCGGAATTATAATTGTATTACCGGAATTATTTTATATTTACTAAATTTCTCGTATGTTTTTAGGAGAGGAGGATCAGCAATTTGAAGAAATTCGCCAAGAATATAGGCTTTTATTTACTGCTGATTGCGTTATCAATTTTGATTGCGCAGTTTTTCATGCAGCAAACTCCTCAAGAAATTGAAGAGTTCACCTATTCAAATTTTATAAATCAGGTAGAAGCAGGAAATATCGACCAGGTAACTCTGATCGGCAACGAAAAAGCTGAAGGCCTCTATCAAGGCCGGGAATTTGCCGTAAATATTCCCCCTGATGATATGCCCTATCTCCTGCAGCAGCTCAGAGCTAATAATGTGGAAATAAATACCGAACCAGAGCCCTCTGCACCATGGTGGCTCAATATCTTTGGCTATATGTTTCCAATCCTGATATTGATTGTGGTCTGGATTTTTATCATGCGCCGGATGCAGGGTGGAGGAAGTCAGATGATGTCCTTCGGCAAGAGCAAAGCCACCCAGATGACTGAAAGTGATAAGAACAAGACTTTCGAGGATGTAGCTAATTATGAAGAGGTTAAGGAAGAACTGCAGGAAGTGGTGGAGTTTCTAAAAAATCCCCGCAAATTTGCCCGTCTGGGTGCGGAAGTACCCAAGGGTATACTGCTGGTTGGTCCCCCGGGAACCGGTAAAACTTTGATGGCCAGAGCGGTAGCCGGTGAAGCTGGAGTGCCCTTTTTCTTTATCTCCGGTTCTGATTTTGTGGAGATGTTTGTTGGTGTCGGGGCTTCCCGGGTCAGGGATCTTTTTGAAAAGGGCAAGAAAAACTCCCCCTGTATCATCTTTGTTGATGAGCTCGATTCAGTGGGACGCCAGCGAGGAGCCGGGCTGGGTGGAGGTCACGATGAGCGGGAGCAGACCTTAAACCAGCTTTTAAATGAAATGGATGGCTTTGAGCCCAATGAGGGCATAATTTTGATGGCCGCTACCAACCGTCCCGATGTCCTGGACCCCGCCCTTTTACGTCCCGGCCGTTTTGATCGTCAGGTGATTGTCGATAAACCCGACCGCCGGGGCCGGGAATTGATTCTGGAAATTCACATGAAAAACAAACCTACTGATGACAATGTTGACATAGAGACTCTTGCTAAAAGAACTCCCGGTTTTACAGGAGCTGATATGGAGAATCTGGCCAACGAGGCAGCCATCCTGGCTGCCCGCCGGGGTAAAGATATTATTTCTATGCTGGAGTTTGATGATGCCATAGACCGGGTTATTGCCGGACCGGCCAAAAAAAGCCGGGTAATTTCCGACAAAGAAAGAAATCTGGTGGCTCATCATGAAACCGGTCATGCCCTGCTGGGTGAACTCTTAGAGCATGCCGATAGAACTCATAAGGTCTCAATAATTCCCCGGGGACGGGCCGGTGGTTTTACCATTCCGCTGCCCGAGGATGACCGCAATTTCATGACCAAACGCGAGCTTTTAGACCGGGTATCAGCCCTGCTGGGAGGCCGGGTGGCTGAGGCTATTTTTCTGGATGATATCAGCACCGGAGCCCAGAATGATCTGGAACGGGCCACCCGGATCGTGAGAGCCATGATTACTGAATACGGCATGAGCGAAAAACTGGGCCCCCTGACGCTGGGCCAGAAACATGATGAACAGGTCTTTTTAGGTCGGGATATTTCCCGTCAGCGTAATTATAGTGAAAGCGTGGCTGCTGAAATTGATGCTGAGGTGAGCTCTATGGTGGATCAGTGCTACCGCAAGGCTGAGAATCTTCTGAAGGAAAACTCCGATGCTGTAGAGCGAATAGTTGCAGCTCTCAAGCAGCATGAAACCCTTAACGCCGATCAGATTAAAAAGTTGATTGAAGGTGAAGAACTGGATATCGAGAAAGAAAGCCAACCGGATCGGGAGCAGGAGAGCGAAGGCTTTCAAGGTCAGGAGGCTGAACCAGCTCCTCAAACCTTCTCCGGTAACCCCGATGACTCCGGGGGAGGACCGGGAAGCGCGCAGAAGGTCGGGTCAGATGATTCTGATCCGGAAGAATCCAGCAGCCAGAAGAAAGAAACTGCTGAAGAATCATCTCCGGAGTCTGAGGGAAAGTCAGAGAAAGGTTCTTCTAAAGATTCCGAGGGAAAATCAGAGAAAAAATCAACCAATGATTCCGGAAAAAATCGTGATCTGGATGTTGATTATCCTGTGGATGAGCCCAATCTCAACTCCGAATCTGATGAAGGAGAAGACAGCAAGACCGCCGGACAATATAATATCAGGCGGCTGGAGGAAGGCAACAACAGCAGTTCAGGCAGCTAATATTAAAAATAAAGAAAGAGTTTAATTGGATATATACCGGAATATATCAGGATGTCAGGAGAATATTACAGCCAGGAGCTATTTTAAGGGCAATTACAGGGAACAGCAACTCTGATAGCAATATATACTATGCAAAGCAAATTGTGCTTTTTAAGAAAAAGAGACTAGAAGGCAAAATATCCTGATTAATAATTTCAGGTAATACTATTAAATGACTTTGGGGGCCTGAGAATGGCCCCCTTACTTCGTATTTATCAGTTTTTTAACCGGGAAATTTTTAGCTTTTATCTTAAGTAAATCAATAAATCGATGAGATAAATCCTGATAAAGATATCTACATATATCTGCTAAAAACTTTTATTGCTGCTGGTAAAAATATAAGGAGGAGTTGAAAGACTTGTTTTTACTGCAAAATGTTAAGTATAAAAATATACTTACTGTAGAAGAGTTACAGCTGGGGGAAAAAGCAATAACTTCAATCAGCGGTCCCAGCGGTGGAGGAAAGACAACCCTGCTGAGGCTGTTGAACAACATTATTTCTCCTGATCGAGGAAAAATATTCTATCAGGAACGAAATCTTGAAGAATACGAGCCTCTGGAACTCAGGCGCCGGGTTATGATGCTGCCTCAAAATCCCATTCTCTACGGAGACAGCATCCGGGAAAGCTTTCTTAAAGCTCAAGAGTTTTCCGGCAGTGAGGTTTCCCTGACTGAAGCTGAAGAAATGCTGGAACATCTGCACCTGGAAAAGAAGCTGGAAGATTCAACAGAAGAGCTTTCCGGAGGGGAACGCCAGCGGATTGCTCTGGCCCGCCTGCTCTTAATTTCCCCGGAAACCATGCTGCTGGATGAGCCAACTGCCTCCCTGGACAGCAGCAATGAGAGGGACATCGTGCATTTTCTGGCAGAATTTGCCAGATACAGGGGCAAAAAAATGATTATGGTCACCCATGCTCCCGAGGTAGCAGCCAGCGTAGCTGACCAGGAAGTAATAATTGAAGACGGGCATTTGAGAAGCTCAAAATTTAACAGTCCTTAAAAAAATAATCCATTGTTTTATTTGAAGAGAATCAGTTAATTTGAAGAGAAATTGAAGTTTCGGGATTCGAAATTTGTTTCTCTCTGCTATGTTTCTCTCTGCTAATAGTTTATAAAATAAGGAGGAAATTTTATGGACAGTGCTACAGTCAATGATCTAGGTGTTATCGACATTACACTAATCCAGCTGATACTGGCTTATGTTTTTGTGGTTATCCTGGTAATTCTGGTAAAAAAGCAGAATATTTCCCGGGAGAAGCAGATAATTCTAGCTACCACCCGCATGACCATTCAGCTGGTGCTGGTTGGCTATGTGCTGGATTTTATCTTTGATAATCCCCATCCTCTGGCTACTGTGGCGATTTTTTTAATCATGGAAGGCTTTGCAGTCCATAACATCATTGGCCGGATGTCAGCCTCGCCCGGCTCAGCCATGAAAAAGGTTATCGGTATATCTATGTTTGCCGGTACTGTGAGTTCTCTGGTGTTTTTTCTGGTTGCCGTTATTGGCCTTGAACCCTGGTACTATCCTCGTTACTTTATTCCCATTGCTGGAATGCTGGTAGGTAATTCTATGACCGGCATCTCTCTGGGAGCCGAGCATCTGGTCAGCCGGATACAGGAAGAACCTGAAAGGGTGGAGCAGGCCTTGATGCTGGGCGCTTCTCCTGAAACAGCTACCCGGAAAATTTCCAATCAGTCTTTCTACAATGCTATTCTACCTACTATCAACTCTATGATTGGTATGGGTATTATTTTTCTGCCCGGCATGATGACCGGTCAGATTCTTTCTGGAGTATCTCCCCTGGTTGCCATTAGATATCAGATAGCTATCATGCTTGGTATAATGGGAAGTGTGACTCTTACTGTTTTTATCCTGGTCAAGCTCGGCGTTAAAACCTTTTTCAACCGGCGCAAGCAACTCAAAATCAAAAACTGACAGTATTACTTTCTTCACCTCCGGCTTCAGGAAGCCAGAGAAATACACGAGAAGTTTATCTTAAGCTATAATTTGACAAAAAAATTTATCTGTAATATAGTAAACATACAAAGTTACTCAAGTATAATAACTTTATTTTATTATACTCATAGTTTTCTATTCCTGGCAAACTATCAGCCTTAGTTTCTGTGATTGTTGTTCTAGGTCATTTACGATTATTTCTCTTTTAACCATCTAAATAATTTGTCAGGAAAGCAATCATTATTGACGGTTAGGGATTGACGGTTAGGGAAAGGTCCTGCCGGTCCAGCTGATGATCGTTGTCGATTTTTTAATACCTGCAAATTTAAAGAAGGGGAGGTTTAATGGTGAAAAAATATTTAATTATGTTAATTTTGCTGGTATCATTTGTTCTGGTTTCTGGTTTTGGAGCTGCTGCTGAAACCTACACTCTGCGTTTTGCCACTATGCCCCATCGACCTCATACCTGGATTACCGTAATGGAGAATTTTGCCGAAGAGGTGGAAAGTCAGACCGATGGTAATGTGCTGGTTACCCTCTATACCGGGGGACAGTTGGGAACTGATGAAGCTGTTTTTGATGATATGGAAGTAGGAGCAGTGGATATGAATGTTGGCACTGCCGCTAATGCAACTACAGTTGTCCCGGAATTTCAACTATTAAGCTTTAATTATCTTTTTGTAGATCAAAATCACCTGGAGGCAGCAGTTGACCCGGACGGTGAAGTTTTCCAGGCCTTCAGCGAAATAGTAGAAGAGAGACAGCCTCATTTGAAACTCATGCCTTTCATGGGTGGCGGTACCAGAAATGTCAATACCACCTTTGGACCGGTGACAGAACCGGATGATTTTGAAGGTATCACCATGAGGGTAATGGAATCTCCTATAGAAGATGAAATGTGGGCTTCTCTGGGTTCCTCAACCACCACTATTCCCTTTACCGAACTATATACTGCAATTCAGACTGGTGTAGCTGATGCCTTTGAATCTTCCACAGTTGGATATCTGGGTAATTCTCTTTATGAAGTAGCAGAGTATCATAACAGAACAGAACATGAATATATGGTGGGAGTCTGGTTTGTTAACAGAGATACCTTTGAAGAACTTCCCGAAGAATATCAGGAAATTGTTATGAATGTTGCCAGAGAAACAGCAATGGAGAGTATAGGAGCAGGCCTTGAAGAAGAGGAAGAGGTGCTGGAGGAGCTCAGCGATAGAGGTGTGGAAATTAATAGAGATGTAAATGTTGCAGCTTTTGCTGAAGCCTTACAGCCGCTGCATGAAGAATTTGCTGAAGATATTGGTGTCTCAGAAGTGCTTGACTTGATTATCAATTTAGATTACTAATATTGATTAATAGCTGTTAATTGGTTAATAGCTATAACTTAAAGATCTTTAAATGCAATAGTTGAATATTTATCTGAGACAGCAGACACCTTAATCACAGTGACATTTCCCCGGGCAATCCGGGGAAATGTCTTAAATTTTGTTTCTTTAACTCATTATTCCCTGGTTCAAGAAGATAATTATTTAAGTCAGGATATTTAAATCTATATATCTGCTCTTTTGCCTGGAGGGTAAGACATGAAAACCTTCTTTAATTATTTAGATAAAATTTTGACCTATTTATGTATTTTATTTTTAGTTATTATAATCCTTTTTACCATAGCCCGGGTAGTAGACAGATATTTAATCAGGCTGCCGGTGCGGGGGTTTCAAGAAATTACTATTCTGGCCTTTACCTGGGGAATATTTTTAGGCTCTGCCCTTGCAGTCCGCAGAAAATCTCACTTTAAAATAAATATCTGGCCTGATGAAAGCAGTATAAACATTATTCCTGATACTATATCTAAAGTAATTATCCTGGTCCTGGGATTTATTTTTTTAATTCAGGGGTATGATATGGCAGTATCGAGCCTGACAAGGTTTTCCAGGGAATTAGGATTAAGTAGAGCAATTTTTATTGCTCCAATTCCGATTATGGGAGCTTTAATCATATTGTTTTTTATAGAAGATATGGCAGATAACATTAAAAATTATATATCTAACAGGAATAATGAGGTGCAGGGCTGATGAATGAATTAGCGCTGTTAATAGGGATTTTTTTGCTGTTGTGCCTGATAAAAGTTCCCATAGCTTTTGCCCTTTCTGGTTCCTCAGCAGTAATTCTTTTATCAGAAGGAATATCTTTAAGGGTAGTTGTTTCACAAATTTATGAAGGAGTTAGATTATTTCCTCTTCTGGCCATCCCCTTTTTCCTGATGGCAGGTTTTATGATGAATGAGGGCAATCTCACCCCTTACCTGGTAAAATTCAGTCAGCATATTGTAGGCCGTTTTCGGGGTGGCCTTGCCTATATCAATATACTGGTCAGCATGTTATTTGCAGGTATTTCAGGTTCTTCAGCAGCAGATACCTCTGCAGTTGGTGGAATCATGATTCCAGCGATGAAACAGGATGGTTATGATCTGGATTTTTCAGTCGCTATTACAGCTGCATCTTCCACCATGGGCACAATAATTCCTCCCAGCATCTACATGGTTGTTTATGGGGCCGCAGCAGGAGTTTCAATCGGGGCGCTATTTTTAGCCGGCATTATTCCCGGAGTCCTGGTTGGACTTACCCAGATGTTTTATACTTATTATCTGGCCAGAAAGCATAACTATGCCAGGTATATACCAGGCCCTGAAAGCAGTTTTTTTGAGAGCTTCAAAAAAGCTATCTTACCTCTTTTGATGCCGGTTTTAATTGTTGCTGGTATTACCGGTGGTGTATTTACCGCTACAGAAGCAGGAGCTGTGGCAGTAATTTATGGTTTGTTTTTGGTGATATTTGTCTTCAGAACTGTAAAATTAAAAGGGCTTTTTGAGCTTTTTAAGAAAACAGCCCTTTTTTACCCACTGCCTCTGTTTGCCATAGGTTCCGCCGGGCTTTTTGGCTGGCTGATAAGTTATTTAGGAGCCGGAACCTATTTCATGAACGCTTTAGAAGCTTTAGGACTGGGGCCCACCGGAACCCTGTTCTTTTTAAGTATAATTTTAATTGTGGTAGGAACCTTTATGAGTCCGGTAGCAGCAATTCTGGTTTTTATTCCCTTTATTCAGACAATCCAGACCACCATGGGCTTTGACCCGGTCAGATTGGGAGTGCTTGTTTGTGTCAGTCTCTCACTGGGCCTGATCACACCGCCCTACGGTTTGTGTTTTTTAATTGCCTGTGAAATAGGGGAGCTATCTGTAGTTCGGACATTAAAAGCGCTTATTCCATTAATATTTATCTTTATATTTGTGATTGTACTGCTTATTCTTTTTCCACCTCTGACAACATTTATCCCCGGGCTTGTATATTAAACCAATGCAGGGATCTTTGTAATGTTTCAATAGGTTCTTGTACTGGGAAAAAGTTTGAAGGCAGATATTAATTAGATCTCATAAATCTGATTGTGTTTTTGATTTCTTACCTTATTTCTTATCTTTATTAATCATTAAATAATTTTGATAAGGTTGAATCTCTGTCTATTTTTATAATAATTGGATTAAGAATTTGACTGAAAGATTTAAAAGACTTCCGGGAGAGATTACAATGAAACTACGAAAACATCTGTTTGCTAAAAAAGAAAATTTTTTGGAAGGATTAAATCAGCTTATGAAAGAAAATAATTACCAGGAAATAATTCTGATTTCAGCTATTGGTTCCCTTGAAGAAGTTGGGCTGAAGGTATCAGACAGTTTATCGGAAAATCCCGAGATAATAAAATTTGAACTGGAAGGGCCCTTTGAAATAGTGTCAATTGCGGGAAATGTTAAAATGACTGCTGCCGGAGAATACCACACTCATATTCATATATCGGGGGCATTAAATGATGGGGCAGTTCAGGGAGGTAGCTTATATAAAGGCAGGGTGTTTAGAGGCGGACATGGTTTGCAGTTGATGTATACAGTGGAATCCTGACCGGTTGAGCTGCAGCCGGTTTAGCTAGAAAAGAGATAAGGGAAACAAACTTTTGTGGTCGGATAATTTATATAAAACAGTTTATGAAATTGTTAACCTCGTTATGATTTTATGTAAAAGTGACAGATATATTTTCTTGATATTTAATTTCAATGGTTAAATATATCGATAATTTTAACTAGGAGGTTTGAAAATGGATATTAAAGGTTCCTGGGTGGCAATTCCTACTCCCTTTAATGATGATAACTCTATCAATTATACTGTATTTGAAGAAATAATTGATTTTCATGTTGCTCATAAAACAGACGGACTGCTGGTGTTAGGCTCAGCAGGAGAAGCTTCCATGCTGACAGTCAGAGAAAAGCAGGAGGTAATAGAATTTACCACTGATTATGCTAGAAATGAAATTCCTCTGCTGGTGGGAACTACAGGCCCTGATACCAGCACCACAATTAAAATGACTGAATTTGCCAGAGAGTGCAATGCTGATGGCGCACTTATGGTGCTCCCTCCCTACATCAAGCCTCCTCAGAGGGATATTCTTGAGTTTTATCAGCAGGTTGCGGGGGCTGTTGATATTCCGATAGCAGTGTATAATAATCCTTCCAGGGTGGGAGTTAATATTAATGCAGATACCCTGGTTAAGATTTCCAGGATATCCGGTGTTGTGGCAATTAAAGAAGCGGTAGGAGATGTTTCCCAGCTTATTAAGGTCAGAAAAGAAATGGCTGATTCAGTGGATGTTTTAACCTGTGACTCCCCTGCTTATTCAATTATTCTTCCCAACCTGGCAATTGGGGGAGAGGGTGTAACCAATATCACAGGTAATTTAGCTCCCGAAGAGTTTGCTGAACTTTCCCGGGAATGGGAGGATTTTTCCGATGCAGTCCGGTCCAGAAAATTGGTTGAAAAATATTTTCAGCTGATGCAGCTGTGCTACTCGGTAACCAATCCCGTGGTTATAAAAGCTGGGTTGAACTTGCTCGGTTTTTCTGTAGGCAGTCCCAGGAAGCCTTTAAAAGAACTGGACGAGGAAAAATTACAAAATCTCAAACAAACCATGGAAGATCTGGGTCTGATTGAAAAATATGGACGGAAAAAATAATTGCCAGGATTCTCTGCAGAAGAAAAACATCAGAAATGGAGAAGCTGGAGAGAATTAGGGAAATCCCGGGGCACGGCAAGAGTGTCAATTACCAGGCACATCTGAGGGGGCATGTCTGGGGAAATGCCGCACCCCGGATTATATAGGCGTTCTTAGAGCAGGGACTAAAGTACAATAAAGGTTGTATTTATATGTCCTTTGTTATATCTAATTGAACATATAATACATAACTCCTGCTTTTATTTGCTAAAGAGAAGAAGTATAAATAATTTGAATATTTGACCATAATAAGAGGTGCTTCTGGATTAAATAAGCAAGATCTAAGCTGACATCTTATTGGCCAGCTGTTTTTTGAATAGTTAAGAAAACTGTGGTAAATTTATAATAAGTTGATTAATATTCCTCTTTGCCCTAGCAGAGTGGGGATTTAATGGATACGGATTCAGTGGAAGGGAACTATAGGGAGGAGATTAACTATGAAAAAATACGACCTATTTGTGATAGGTTCTGGAATGGCAGGGCAGAGTCTTGCTCATAAAGCAGCAGACAACGGACTCCAGGTTGCGATCACCGATGAGCGGCCTTACGGAGGAACCTGTGCCCTGCGGGGCTGTGACCCAAAAAAGATACTGTTAGGACCAGCTGAAGCCCGTTATCATGCCAGACATCTAAATGGTTACGGAATCGATCGAGTCCCGGAGATTAACTGGCCCGAGGTGATGGCCTTCAAACAAAAATTTGTAGATGAGATTCCGGCCAAGATCGAAACTGGCTATGAAGAAAAAGGAATTGCCATGTATCACAAAGCAGCCTGTTTCCTCTCCGAGGATATTCTCCAGGTTGGAGAGGAAGAAATTAAAGCTGACAGGATAGCTATTGCCACTGGAGCTAAACCCCGGGAACTGGATTTCCCGGGAGCCAGGCATGCTCGAACCAGCACTTATTTTCTCAACCTTCCCGAAATGCCGGACTCCATGCTCTTTATAGGGGGAGGTTACATCGGCTTTGAGTTTGCTCAGCTAGCGGCAAGAGCTGGAGCTGAAGTAACCATTGTTAACCTCAGCCAGCAGCCGCTTGAGAAATTTGAGCAGGACATCGTTACCCACCTGGTTAAAGCGAGTGAAGACCTGGGTATCAAGCTGGTTCTCGAGACTGAGGTTTGCGGCATAGAAAAGGTGGCCGATGGCTATCGGGTAAAAGGAATTTCTAACGGGGTAGTTACCTTTTTTAAGACAGAAATGGTTATTAACTCAGCTGGAAGGCCGCCGAAGATTTTCGATCTGGATCTGGATAAAGCCAACATCAAATATAACAAACAGGGGATAGAGGTTAACGAATATCTTCAGAGCACGTCTAATCCCCGGATTTATGCTGCGGGAGATGCAGCTGCTTCTCCTGGCCTCCCGGTGTCCCCGGTCGCCGTTCTGGAAGGCTATACCGCTGCTGACAACATCATAAACGGTCCAAAGAAGAAGATTAAGTATCCCCCTATGCCCACAGTGGTCTTTACTCTGCCCACCCTGGCTGCAGTGGGCTTAACCGAAGCAGCTGCGGAAGCAGAGGGCCACAACTACAGGGTTAGTTACGGAGAAGCTGAGGAGTGGTTCAATGCCCGGCGCCTGCAGGTGCCCCAATATGCTTTTAAAATTATCATAGATGAAGACACCGAGACGGTTTTAGGCGCCCATATCATAGGGCCCAACGCCGAGGAGACTATCAATCTCTTTGCCCTGTTCATCCAAAAGGAGATGGTGGTGAGTGAAATTAAGCAGATGATTTATGCTTATCCAACTCTAGCTTCGGATATACCTTATATGCTCTAAAAATTTAAGTATTAAAGCGGGGTTCTGTATAAGCTTTTCGGAAATAAATTAGGAATTATGGTTATGCTATGGTTGATTACCATGGGGAGAATGCAGAAAATTAGGAGATTCAGAGTCTGCAGGAAGAAGTTTTTGAGGCCCGGAATCAGCTAATTGAAGAAGGGGATTATAACTGCTGTCTGGAAAATCCCTGTACCCAATGTTTTATAAATATGCCTGATGGGCAATGTCCCTGTGGACTGAATGTAGTTGAGGGTAATCCTGTATGTCATGAATGTAAAGGTGGCTGGCTTGTTGGAGACGGTGCTATTGAAGACATTGATCCTGAAGAGGTAGAAGCAATGCCTCGAGGTGAAGAAGAATAGATTAAAAGAAACTTGTTCAGTGATAAAATAAAATTCCCCTTGTAATTAACGGGATTTTATCCTATTATAATACTAATATACTAAATTTGATAGGGTGATCCTGATGAAACAGACTGGCAGCGAGCAGCAGAAAAGATTTAACAGGATAGTTGTGAAAGTTGGCAGTAATATTTTGACTCATGCCAATGGTAAGCTTAATTTAACCCGGATTGACCAGCTGGCACGTCAGCTGGTGGATATAAAAAATCAGGGACGGGAGGTATTGCTCGTTTCTTCCGGAGCCATTGGAGCAGGTATGGGAGAGATTGGTTTTTCAGAGCGCCCCAAAATTGTTAAAGAACAGCAGGCCCTGGCTGCCATTGGTCAGGGTCTTTTAATTGGCCTTTATAATAAATTTTTAGGAGAATATGGTGAGCGGGGAGCGCAGATTCTCTTGACTGATAGTGACCTGGAGAATCGGACCCGCTACCTGAATGCTTTTAATACAATGACCACCCTGCTTGACTACGGGGTTATCCCCATCATCAATGAAAATGACACTATAGTGACCGAAGAAATTGAATTTGGAGATAATGACAATCTTTCTGCCCGGGTAGCAGGCCTGGTTGAAGCTGATTTATTGATAAATTTAACTGACATTAAGGGACTGTACAATAAAAATCCCGATGAGGCAGAGGAAGATTTACAGTTAATCTCTAAAGTTGAGAAATTAGGTCCTGAACTTGCCGGGATAGCGGAAACTAAAGGCAGCAAATTTGGGGTGGGAGGGATGAAGGCTAAAATTGAAGCGGCTCGAATTGCCGTGGAATCAGGCATTACCATGGTGATTGGCCCGGGTTATGAGAAGAATATTTTACTTGATATTATTGAGATGCTGGAAGAAGGAGATAATTATAACATTGGAACGACCTTTTTGCCTGAGAAAGATACCCTTTCTAAAAGGAAACAGTGGCTCTGTTTTAATTTGACTCCCCGGGGAGAACTGATTGTGGATAGAGGTGCAGAGCGGGCGCTGGTTGAAAGACATAAAAGCCTGCTTCCCGGGGGAATTACTGAAGTAAAGGGTAATTTTAACAAGGGGGACCTTGTAAGCATTATTAATCCGAACGGTGAGGAAATCGGGAAGGGGCTGGTAAGTTACTCTTCCAGGGCAGTTAAGAAAATTAAGGGACATCATACCAGCGAAATAATGGATATTTTAGGATATTTTAATCAGCATGAAGTTCTGCAGCGCGATAATCTTGTAATAACGGAGGGATCAAAGAATGAGTGTTAGAGAAATGGTGGTTCAGCCGGCCAAAAAGGCAAAACTGGCCTCCCGGGAGCTGGCCAATATTTCAAGCCAGCAAAAGAATGAAGCCCTGTTGATAATTGCCAGACAACTGGAAAACTCTACAGAAGAAATTTTGAAAATTAATCAGGAGGATATGGAAAGGGGAAAGCAGAATGGGCTTTCTTCTGCTCTGCAGGATCGCTTAAAACTTACAGAAGAGAGAATAGCCAGCATGGCGGAAGGCCTGAGGGAAATTGTTCAGCTGGAGGACCCGATTGGTGAGGTTTTAGAAATGGGGAAACGACCTAATGGATTAAAAGTGGGGAGAACAAGGGTTCCCCTGGGTGTTATTGGTATTATCTATGAAGCCCGACCAAATGTGACTGTGGATGTAGCCGGACTTTGCCTGAAGGCCGGCAATGCAGTTATTCTGCGAGGGGGCACAAATGCTTTTAATTCTAACCAGATATTAACGGAGATTATTTCCCGTGCCCTGAAAGCTGCTGGCCTGCCTGAAGCTTCAGTTCAGCTTATTCAGACCACCGAGAGAGAGGCGGTTGATATTCTCATTGGCTTAAATGAGTACCTGGATGTTCTGATACCTCGTGGAGGAGAAGGTTTAATCAATAAAGTGGTGAGAGAATCCAGTGTTCCAGCAATTCAAACAGGGGTGGGGAACTGCCATGTTTTTGTTGATGCTTCAGCAGATCTGGAGATGGCCTTAAAAATAGTTGATAATGCTAAAACAAGCCGTCCGGCAGTATGTAATGCTGCCGAAAGTTTACTGATTCATAAGGACATAGCCGGGGAATTCCTCCCCCGGATATCTCAAAAGTTTATTGACAGGGTTGAGCTGCGGGGCTGTGAAAAATCCCGAAAAATTGTCCCGGAATTAAACCCAGCTCAGGAATCCGATTGGGGCAAAGAGTACCTGGATTATATTATGTCGGTAAAAATCGTTGAATCCCTGGAGGAAGCCATAAACCACATCTTTCAGTACGGTAGCATGCATTCTGAAGCTATAGTTACCAGAGATTATGCCCGGGCCAATCAGTTTTTGGATGAAGTTGATGCAGCGGCGGTTTATGTAAATGCTTCCACCCGTTTTACCGATGGAGGGCAGTTTGGTCTGGGAGCCGAAACAGGCATCAGCACCCAGAAACTGCATGCCCGGGGGCCGATGGGTTTAAAGGAGCTTACCACCACAAAATACATCATCAGGGGTCAGGGACAGATTAGAGAGTAAAATTAGATAAGGACTTTAACTTCAAATTTACAAATGTAAATTTGGAATAAATTCAATTAAGTTAATAAACCCGCATGCCCCTCTGGGCCGCAAAAGGATATGAAAAATTTACCTGCTATTTTTCATGTTAAATCCTCAGGCCTCCTTCCTAACACAACAGGTAACCATTCATGCCCATAAATAGTCAAATAAGACGTAAAAATAAAACTTTATATTATCAAGTGAAATTTAATATAGGCTGCTAATAATACTGCAAACAGAGAGTTTAAATTAATGTTTTAACCCAGAATTTGCAGCAGCAGCAGGGTGCTGAGGCCAAGATAGATTGAGACCCCGGTTATATCGGTGATGGTGGTTAAAAAGGGTCCGGTCATCATAGCCGGATCCCGGCCTAATTTTTTAATGATAAAGGGCAGGGTACCACCGACAATGCCGGCAACCAGGACGTTGATGCCCAGGGCCATCCCGGCTACCAGCCCGATCAGGGGATTTCTTTCCAACAGAAAAGCCAGCAGGGCAAAAAGGCCTCCCAGCACCGCGCCATTGAAGAGGCCGATCAGGGCTTCCTTTTTCAGCTCTCTGGCAACCTCGCCGGGCTGGACTTCTCCCAAAGCCATGCTGCGGATGGAAACCGAGAGCGCCTGAATGCCGACATTGCCACCCATGTCGGTGATCATGGGCAGAAAGGCTGCCAGAATAGCGATCTGAGCAATGGTAGCTTCAAAGCTGCTGATGACTGCCACTGCTCCCAGATTGAGAAAAACATTGGCGACCATCCAGGGCAGACGCATTTTAATGGCCTTCCGGGGATTGGTGAAGAAACTTTCTTCCTCCGAGGTTCCAGCAAAGGAAACGAAATCGCCGGTCATTTCTTCGGCCAGGAGATCGATGGCGGTGTCCAGGGTTAAAACTCCCACCAGTCTGTCCTCTTTATCCAGTACCGGCAGCATTTTATAACGGCGGTAGCGCAGTACCCGGGCGGCTTCCACAGCTTCTTCATCCACCCGGGCTACCTGTAAGCGGGTTATCATGAAGTCCTTCATGGCTGAATTTCTGTCGGCAAAAGCAAGCATCTGGCTGGAGGCAACTCCCTTAAGCCCGCCTGATTCATCAATAACATAGATGTAGCCGATGTTGTCAATTTGCTGCTGCCGAGCCTGACGCATTTTTTCCAGAGCATCCCGGGCTGTTTGCTCCTGGTGAATGGTGAGATACTCTTTTTCCATGTGTCCACCCACAGAATCCCGGGCATATTCAGCGAGCTGCTCTACCTCCTCCTGTTGGTCGGGCAGAAAAAGGCTAATGTATTTCTGTCGCTCTTCTTCTGGAAGATGATCCAGCAGGTCAGTAAGTTCATCACTGTCAAGCCTGCTGATAAATTCCTGCTGTTCGGCCGGTATAAGATTTTCCATCAAATCCAGGGTCAGCTCTTCCGGGAGCCAGGCCGCTACTCGAGCTGCTCGCTGCCAACTCAGCCCCTTGAGAAAGGGGATTACAGCCTCTTCCGGTGCGGACACAATTATATCAACCAGCCGGCGGTTGGAAAGCCTTTCTGCCAGTTTAACAGCTTTATCTATCTGGCCTTTCTCCAGATTTTCTTTCAATTTAGCAATGTCTCCTTGTAGCCGTGTGTTATCTAATAACATGGTAATCCCCCAGTTATTTTAGTTATTGACAAATCTATTAAGATAATTGATAAATGATGTGAATTACAGGATTATTTTCAGTCAGTTCCATGCCATGCAAACTTCAACCCCCTTGAGAGCTGCAAAAGAACATAAAAACCCTAAGAAAAGCTATAAGACTGATTTCCCAGCTATGCAAGCAGTTAATAAAAAGTCTCCCTGATGACAAAATTGTTGGGGAGGTTTTTTGAAATAATATTATATGATTGCGCTGCAAAAAGGCGAATTTTGATATTTTTATTGAATAAGAATACTATCAAAACAAGTATCTTATAAGTTGAAATATGATTATTAGGACTTTTCGCAGTGTAACCATTATCTAAAGAGTTTCTTAAAAAGTCAACCTGTCAGCAATTTTTTTACAATAATTTTCTTACTTCATTATAATTGAATAAAACCAAAATATCAATAATGTTTATGAAAATATTTGTAATCCTGGCCGGGTAATTGATATCTGATTGATTTGCTGGGTTAGTTCATGTTTCATAAAGAAATATAATGAGTTCTACTAAAAATTTTTTAGAAATATTTTAAAAACAATTGCAGGAATATTAAAATTTATGTAGAAATATGTAGTATAATGTAGATATGGTGCCTGTATACAGCAGGTATTAGAAATTAAGTGGGGGTTAAATGGGGGTTTTTTATGAAAGATATAGCAGAAAGTGTGAGGAAAATTAAGAATGATCAAAAAAGAAATAAGCTTTCTGAAATTGCCTATAACAACATAAAAAATGCAATTGTAAATTTTAAATTTGAACCAGGGAGTTGTCTCAGTGAAAATATGCTGGCAGAGGCCTTAAACATGAGCAGAACCCCAGTCAGAGAGGCTGTTAATATTTTATCCCAGGAAAATTTAGTCGAGGTTAATAAAGGCGGCATTTATGTTAGTGATATTAGTATAAATGATTTAAAACAAATTTATGATGCCCGAAAAGCCCTGGAATGTGAAGCTATTAAATCATCAAAATCAAATTTTACTGATAGTGAAATTGAGTATCTTAAATCTAAGTGGAAAGAGTGTTTAAGTACAGTTAAATCAAATAAAAAAATTGATTGGGGAAATATCTCCAAAAATGATCAGGAACTTCACAATATGATTGTCAACAAGAGTAAAAATCATTATATTCAATTTTTGTTTAAAGCAATAAATGCTCAGGTGAGCAGGTATCAATTTTTAGCAGCCATTGTTCACGATAATATTGAAGATACAATTTATCAACATATAGAAATAATTGATTTAATCCATAATAATAACGAAATGTTAATTGATAAACTTGGCACTCATATTGATAAGGCAGCTGATAATCTAATTGATCTAATGATAGAAAAACAGGGGTCTCTTTTTAATATCATCAAAGAGTATTGTTTTAATAATCGTCAAAACCAAATTGATTATTAACTCGTGAAAATTTATCTTATTTTTTTAATAAACTTCATTAGGAAAATAATTACTCTTAAAGTTTTTTATTACGGTATTATTCCAGGGAGGGGATATCATGTGATTTAGCAGTAAAAATTGATACTGGAGATAAAATTCAATTTGTATAATGCAGGTTAGCTTAAAAATCTTAATAAAAATTTAATTTAGGAGGAACAATTATGTACTCTAAAATTATAAGATCTTTAATTTTTATCATGGTAATTGCTCTTGCAGTTACTGTCTATTCACCTGTAAGTCAAGCAGTTATCCAGCAAAGTGCTCTGGATGTTTTAGATTTAGATCTATCTGGTTTAGATTCAATCACTTTTACTGCCGCCCATCCCAGTCCTCCTGATCCCCACCTGCAGGACCATGCTTCAATGGTGGCCTTTAAGGAATATGTTGAAAAAGTTTCTGATGGTAAAATAACAGTGAATCTTTCTCCGGGTGGTGAATTAGGCGATCTGGGAGAATTACAGGAATTAGCTATGGATGGTATTGTGGAGGTAATATTAACCAGTGATGGTGCAATATCAACTATTTACCCAAACATTCAGGTGGTTTCCCTTCCCTATCTTTTTAGAGATGTAGACCATGCCTTACATGTTTTTGATGGAGAACTGGGACAGACACTATTTGAAGATATGAGACTGGATACAGGTTTAAAAACAATTGCCTGGTTTGATAATGGTGGCTTTCGTTCTTTCACAAATAATGTAAGAGAAATTAGAACTCCTGAAGATATGGAAGGACTAACAATTAGAGTTATGGAAATTCCTTCTCATATAGAGTTAGTTGAAAGATTGGGTGCTAAGGCTGTAACAATTCCCTGGACTGAACTTTATACAGGACTGGCTACAGGAGTTGCAGATGGTCAGGAAAATGCAATTCCAACACTAATGATGGCCAAAGTATACGAGGTTCAGGATTATTTAACACTGGATCGACACTTTTTTAGTATGACTCAAATATTAGCAAATGATGACTGGTTTCAAGCATTGCCAGTTGAGTATCAGGCAATAATTTTGGAAGGTGGACGCAGAATGTCTGAAGTTGCAAGAAGACAAACTCGTATCATGAGAGTTGCCGGGGAAGAATACTTGAGGGGACAGGGGGTACAAATATATAATCCCACAGAAGATGAAATGCAGTTATTTAGAGAAGCCACTCAAGAACCGGTAACTGAATTTGTTAGAAATGCTGTTGCAGATGAAACCTGGGTGGATGATATTATAGCAGAAGCTGAAAAAGCTTTAGGAGAATTGGGTTATGATGAAGTTGGGGCAAATTAGCAGTTTGACTCCAGTAACTAAAAAATAGTCTGAAGAAAGGCTCCATTTTATCTTTATCTCAACCTGAAAGCATGATGGTCAAATTAACAGGAAAATGGGGCCTTTATTTTTGCTCGCATTTAATTATGATTATTAATTAAAAGGCTTTTTTAATTTCAGATTAAGTTAATGTCCTGAGATAAAGACTAAAAAAGCGGATAATGCCATGAGGTAAAGATTAAAAGCGAGGGATATTATGTTTGAGAAATTGTCTATTATTTTAAACAAAATCGCAGAATATTTTACTATGATTTTGATGGGATCAATGCTGGTTATTATATTAATTCAGGTTGTTTCGCGCTATATAATTGGAAAAAGCACTCCCTGGACAGCTGAAATAGCAATGTATCTAATGGTTTGGATTGCCTTGGTTGGTTCAAGTATAATTATTAAAGAAGAAAAACATGCTGCCATTTTATTTTTTATAAAAAAATTTTCTGACAGAAACAAAATTATTGTTAAACTGTTAAATAACCTGGTAATCATAATTTTTTTGATTGCCTTAATTACTGGTGGACTGAGATATGCTATAAACCACTGGAATTCTATTTCTCCTGCAACAGGTTTGCGGAGAACCTGGGGTTATCTTTCTCTCTCTGTTGGAGGTAGTTTAATGTTATTTCAAGTCTTATTTAATTCCTATAAAGGAATTACAAGTCTGATAACAGGAGAATATGAGGTAGAAATAAAAATCATAGATGAGGATCTGGGAGTATGAGTATATTTCATTATATTACTTTATTCATAATGCTTATATTTTTATTTCTCGGACTTCCAATCGCCTTTGTTCTGGGAATGACAAGCCTTTTCTGGTTATATCTGGGAGAAATTTCTCTTCGGGTAATTCCGATGAGAATGTATGGAGGAATCAATCGCTTTGTTTTGCTAGCTATACCTTTTTTTATGCTTGCAGGAGAAATTATGAATGAATCAGGAATAACTTCAAGGCTGGTAAAATTTGTAGAAATTATTATTGGCAGAGTTAGAGGAGGATTGGCTCATGTTAATATCTACTCCAGCCTTTTATTTGCAGGAATATCCGGCTCTGCTATAGCAGATGTATCGGCTATTGGCTCGCTGTTGATTCCAGCCATGGAGAAAAGTGGTTATACCAAAAAGTTTTCAGCAATGATTACTGCTTCATCATCTATAGTTGGTCCGATAATACCTCCCAGTATCACTATAGTACTCTATGGTTCGGTAACTGGTGTTTCAATAGCAGGTTTATTTGCTGCAGCTATATTACCAGGTATTTTAATTGGTGTTGGTCAAAGCATATTAGTTGTATATTTTGCTAAGAAAAAGAACTTCCCTAAAAGCACCGTGCAAATTACCAAAAAGGAATTTTTTTCAGTCACCAAAGATGCAATTGCGGCAATAATTATGCCGTTAATAATTCTGGGGGGTATTTTGGGTGGAGTTTTCACCGCTACTGAAGCCGGGGCAGTTGCCTGTGCTTATGCAATTTTTGTTGGTTTCTTTTTATTCAAAGAGCTGAAATTATCTGCTCTGCCCAAAGTATTAAAAAAAGCAGTGAAAACTTCTGCAATTTTATTTTTGATAATAGGTGCTGCAGATATATTAGGCTGGTTGCTTGCCAAGGAGGGTATCCCCAGACAGCTGGCAGGATTTTTGCTTGGAATAACAGAAAACCAATACCTGCTTTTTTTGATCATTTTATTTTTTCTATTGTTTCTGGGAACCTGGCTGGAAGCCGGGGCAAGTATAATAATGCTGGCTGCGGTTTTACCTCCGGCAATGGTCCAGATTGGATTTCACCCTTTACAGGCCGGGATTATCATTATTATATCTATGTTAATTGGCTTGATAACACCGCCTTTAGGCCTGTGTTTATTTACTGCCTCTTCTGTTTCGGGGGCTGAAGTGGAAGAAATATTTATCGAGATTTTACCCTTTATCACAATTCATATTGGTGTGGTTATTTTAGTTGGTTTTTTCCCTGACATAACCCTGTTTATTCCCAGATTATTGGGTATGCTTTAATTTGGCTTAAAATTGCTGGAAGGGTGAGAGATAATGAATAAGAATATAAGTTTAAAAATTCATTATGGGGATAAATTTTTAGACTTTAAAATACCGGAAGAGCAATTATTGTTTGTGGGGGAGATGCAATTAATTGCAAAACTTGAAAATTTAATTGAAAGATTACAAAGGAGTTTTATTAAACCGGTTGGGTGCCGCTCTCTTGATTCCTTGATTAAGCATAAAAAAAAATATTAATTTTAGTTGAAGACAACACCAGAAATACACCGGTAGATGAAATTCTCTCTGTCCTGCTTCCTTATTTGAGAGATGCAGGCGTTAATAAGAAAAATATAACTATTATGATAGCTCCTGGTACTCATAGAATTATGACTGAAAAAGAGATTGTTAAGAAATTAGGGAGAAAGATAGCAGATAATTATAAAATAATTCAGCATGATTATCAGGATGAGGGGATCTTAGCAAATTTAGGCAAGGTTACTATAAATGGGAGAGAAATTCCTATTGAGGTTAATAGAAATGCTTTGGCGGCTGACTTTATAATTGGTATTGGCAGTATTGTTCCCCATTCTGATGCAGGCTATTCAGGGGGAGCAAAGATTGTGGAACCAGGAATTTGTGGTTATTCTACTACAGCAGCAACACATATTTTAGCAGCTTTACTTGATGAAATTCCCCTGGGTAATGTTGAAAACCTCTGCAGACAGGGTATAGAGAAAGTTACAAGGAAAATTGGTTTGGATTTTATTATTAATATTGTAAAAAATTATAATGATGAAATTGTTGGTGTTTATTCAGGAGATTTTATCAAAGCCCACCGAAAGGGTGTTGAAAAAGCCCGTCAGGCCTACGGTGTTGAAATAGAAGAGGCTGCAGATATTTTGATTGTTAGCTCTTATCCCTTTGATATTGACTGGTGGCAGGCAGATAAAGGGCTGATTTCAGCTTCCTTTGCTGTTAAACAGGGCGGGATTATTATTTTAGCTGCACCCTGTTATGAAGGTTTGGAAAATAATCATCCTGATTTAATCAATTGGTTGAAAGAAAGCCATGCAAATGCCTGTCAGATAGCAAAAAGAACTTCATTATCAAAAAAAGATCGTGATCTTATTGCTGCAGATTTAGCCATTAGCAACGCAAAAATCAGGGAAAAAGCTGAAATCTTTATTGTTACCGAAGGTTTGAATAAAAATGCAATAAAGTCTTTAGGTTACAAATATTTTGATAACATTCAGGAAGCCATAAATAGTTCTTTAAAAATTAAACCCCGGGGGACAATAGGTGTATTACCTAGAGGCGGGGATGCTCTTCCTGTAGTTAAAAGCAAATAATAAAAACAGATAATTCACTATAAAGGAGGCAGAAATGAAGTTAACTTCTGAAGAAAAAGATATGTTAGCAGGAAAATATGGGGAAGGTATAGCCCTGGCAATGGAAATTCAGCAGGCAATCGGGGAAGCTTTTGAAGCTGAAAGAATGGTGGAGATAAGCAGGGTCCATGTTGCTTTAAGTAATCAGGAAGCAGACTTATGGTTTGTAGAGAAATTATTAAAAAAAGGTAATAAATGTCGGATCTCTCCAACAGTTAACCCTCCTTATAATCTGGAATATTTTAAAAATTATATTGAATTTACTCAGGAAGAAGTTGATATAATTGAGCGAACCAGAAAAGCTTACCGGGAAATCGGAGCTACTCTGACATATAATTGTACACCATACCTGGAAAATAATATACCAAGGTTTAAAGAAGTTGTTGCCTTCTCTGAATCCAGCGCAACCCCCTATATTAATTCAATTTATGGTGCCCGAACCAATCGGGAATCTGCTCAGAGTGCTCTTTGTGCGGCTATGACCGGTCGTGTTCCTGAATATGGATTGCTGCTTGAAGAAAATAGAAGAGGCCAGGTACTTGTTGAAGTAGAGGCAAAAATTAAGTCTGATTTTGATTATCAATTACTGGGTTATACGTTTCCCAGGATGAATGATTATCATGATACCATACCGGTTTTTGTTGGTTTGCCGGATAAGATCAGTTCAGAGGCGCTTATGAATCTGGGTGCTCAACTTAATACTGCCGGGGCTGTTTCCCTGTATCATATAGTTGGATATACCCCTGAAGCTCCTAATATTAAAGCAGCCTTTCAAAATCACCAGCCCCGGAATAAAATGGTGATTAAAGATGAAGATATCCAGGAAACATATTCCAGTATATCAGATAAAAAGGGGGAAATAGATTTTGCCTTATTTGGCTGTCCTCATCTTACAATTAAACAGATAGAACAGATCGTTAATGTTCTCGGAAGCCGGAAGTTTTCTGTACCCTTTTGGGTTTGTGTTTCAAATTTGACCAAAAGTTTGGCCAGAAAAATGGGATATCTTGATACTATAAAAAGTGCAGGTGGACATTTAGTAACAGAAACATGCATTGACCAGCCCTGCTGGAAATTTTTATCGGGAAAAAAAGGAGTTACTGATTCTCCTAAATGTGCTTATTATACTAAAAGAAGAAATATGAGTTTTTATATTGCAGATTTATCTCGAGCTACGGAAGCTGCTATTAAGGGGGAATTGAGATGAGAAGATATAGATGTCATAAAATAGCCAAAGGCAAGGCAAAGGGTGAAATTGTGATTTCAAAGGATCCCCTGTGTTTTTACCTGGTAGATCCGAAAGATGGTCAAGTAATAGAAAAAAACCACGATTTAGAAGGTAAAAGTATTGCCAATAAAATCATTGTATTTCCGGGTGGAAAAGGAAGCTCGGTTGTACAGGCTGATGGGCTATATCAGTTACAACAAGAAAATAATGCTCCAATTGGCATGATTATTAAATATCCGGATACAGTTCTTGTAGCTACCTCAATTATTATGAATATCCCTTTGGTTGATAAGGTAGACGAAGATTTTTATAGTATCATTGAAGATGATGATGTTATAGAAATAAATGCAGATGAAAGTATAATCTCAATAGATTAACTGGATTCTGATTAACCGGTTAATGGGTAAAACTATTTCATTTACAGTTATTTTATTGTTCAGGTAGTTATATTTACTGTCAGGAAGGTGTTTGTAATGCCGGATAAAAAGCCAGATAATGAAAATTATTATTCCTGTAACTTAAAATCAGATAAGCTATATCAGGTGTATCAGACTCAAATCAATAGAGTCAAACAATATTTAAATGAAGAAATTTCTTTTATTAGAAATGAATTGCAGGGAAATGAAAAAGTATTGGAGTTAGGGGCTGGCTATGGTCGTATAATGAAAGAGTTAGCTCCATATATAAGGTTAATTGTCGGAATAGATAACTCGCAAGATACTGTTGAATTTGGAAAGAAATATCTAAAAAACATTTCTAATTGTGAGTTATTATTTATGGATGCCCATGCTGTTAGGATGGATAGGAAATTTGATGTTGTAATTTGTCTGCAAAATGGCATTTCAGCAATAAAAGGAGATCCTCTTAACCTTGTTAATCAGGGAATGAAAATGCTTTCTCCTGGGGGGAAAGCTTATTTTAGTAGTTATAGTTCTGATTTTTGGGAGGACAGATTAGCCTGGTTTCAGGAGCAATCAGATAAAGGACTGCTGGGAAAAATTGATTTTGCAAAAACTAAAAAAGGGATTATAGTCTGCCAGGATGGATTTATTGCCACCACATTTTCTCAGGAAGATATGGAAAGACTGGGGCAGTCCGTTGGCTATAGATATCGAGTTCAGGAAGTAGATAATTCCAGCATATTTCTTATAATT
>SLJX01000066.1 GCA_007134885.1 Halanaerobiaceae bacterium | reverse complement strand
TTCAGAGCTCTTAAAGTCTAGTTCTTTCTTTTTGTGCAAAACATACTGATAAATCACCATTTCAAGATGATAAAGTTTGATATATGAAGCTTCATTTATTTCTCCAATTTAAAAAGTGCACAAAAAGTAACATTTTGCAGTTTTAAGAACTGATTTTGATAATGTTGATATTGCAGCAAGTTCATCATTGACTAAATTGAAATTAGGCAAACTTTCAGAGTTCTGAAGTTAATTGTCTTTTAATGCTAATAGACTTTTGTTAATGGTCTCTTAATGCCACTGGTCATTATTTTTTCTGATAATTGCGATGTTTGCGGAACAGCCCCCATAAGTTTCCAGCACATTGTCCAGAAAAGTTTCTGCTTTTACGAAATTTTTTCCTTCTTACGTGCAGAAAAAGAGTGTGTTTTGTGTCTGAAAACTTCAATTTCGTTGGCTAAAATATTTCTTTCCTTATAGCTGGTAGAAAGCAACCAGAATCAATATATATTTGTTCATTTAGAGTTATACAGTCATACAAACAAACATATCCAGACAACAAATTTCAAACATATCCAAAAAATAAATTTCAGTCATTTACAATCAACAAACTTCAGACATTTACAAACAACAAACTTCAGACATTTACAGACAACAAACTTCAGACATTTACAGACAACAAATTTCTTGATCAAACCACAAAAAGGTCTATTTCACAAATCAATAACCAAAAACATAACACAGGTAGTATTTTATTGCTCTGCTTTCTACTATATATGGTTTCACTGGATATGATCTCACTGGGAAAAGTCGTTTTACTGCAAATTTTATTGATAGGAACCTTGACATGCTAAGGATTATAGTTTCGAAATTTGACGATATCGACTTTATACAGTGCAATCATATATAGTAGCATGAAGAAGCATGGAGAGTACTTAAACCTGTTTCTGGGCAAACCCTTTCTTTCTTTAAAATATGTCTTAATATTTTCATCTATTGTTATGCTCTGAAGGCACGTAGAATATCATTGTGCTCTAAAGACACGTAGAGTATTGTTGTACTTTGAAAGCACGTAGAATATCGTTGTGCTCTAAAGGCACATAGAGATCTACGGCTTTTCGCTATTTAGCTTAACTTCACCTAACCCCTCACAAGCATCGCTCAACTTAACCAAGCCCGGCCTCTTCAACCACTATTCTGGCAGTTCTTTCAGCAGCACCAGGTTCCCCCAGCTTTCTCCGCACTTCCAGGTAGCTCTCAAGCTGCTGCCGGATCGGTTCAGGGCTTAAAAAAAACTTTCTTGCCTTTTGATATATTATATCACCTTTGACATCATCCTGCATCAACTCCGGCACTATCTCCCGGCCGGCAATTATATTGGGCAGGCCAATATGATCGGTTCTTATCAGTACCTTGCCCAGTATCTCGGTCAGCTTCCCGGTCTGATAGACAATAATCTGAGGGCAGTTCAGCAGAACAGCCTCCAGAGTTGCAGTGCCTGAAGCCACCACCGCCAGATCACTGGCGGCCAGCACCTCCCGGCTGCGGTTAGCCAGTACCTCAACCTCAAGTTTATAACCTTTGGCCATCTCTGTCAATTCCGAAGCATCCCGATCCAGGTTTTGAGGCAGAATCACCCGCAGAGAAAATTCCCGAGCCAGCCTCCGGGCAGCTTCCAGCAGGGGCCTGGTTAAAACTTCAATCTCCTGATCCCGGCTCCCCGGCAGCAGGGCCAGCACCCGGCTGCCCCTTTCCAGCTCGCCCCTACCTGCCAGTTCCAGATATTCGCTCAAATTTTCTCTGGCCGACCGTTGTTTTTGCGGAGCGGAAATCTCATCCAGCAGCGGATGACCGACAAACTCACAGCGAGCCCCGGCCTGCTGATAAATCTCTTTTTCCTGAGGAAAAATCGCAGCAACCTTTATATCCAGCCGGGCCAGCCACTTTGCCCGCCACTTACCCCAAACCCAGGCTGTGGGAGGAATATAGTGCACCACCGGCAAACCCTTTTTTCTCAATTTGCGGCCCAGATACATGTTAAAACCGGAATAATCAACCAGCAGAGCAGCATCAGGCCTGGTTTCTTCAGCTTTTTCCATCAGGGTATTGATTTTTTCCAGATGGCGGGAAATACCTTTAATCCCACCACTCACGCCAATCTCACCCTGCCCGGCCTTTATATACTGCCTCTGATCCTGCCGGGCCAGTCGGTTGCCTCCCATCCCGGTCAGAGAAATGCCGGGAATTATTTTTTTAAGCTCTTCAGCCACCCGGGCAGCATAAATATCACCAGAAGTTTCCCCGGCCACAATCATAATTTCCGCCATTTTTCCTCCTCCCGGTTCCAGGTCGTATTGTCAATAATATTAGCCTTCCCCTGCATAAACCCAAATTTAACACAACTTTGAAATTATAATGCTCTGCCTGGAAAAAACCTGATAAAAACCTGATAGAAGTATTTATCGAGAATAACTTTTTTGCAGCGCTACCATAATGGCACTAATGGCGCTACCATAATAGCGCTTACATAATATTGACAAATATTGGCTCTTAATCACTAATATCTCATATCTTATTAGTGGTATTTTCTTTAATGGATATAGGCTTTTCATTTATAGGCATAACCTTTATTGGCACTGGAATTTTCCTTAATTAGCATATCCCTTTATGGGCATCTTTCAAATTTGTATTTTGCTAATTCTTTTCTAAATTTGAAGCTTTTAAATTATGGTTTCACTTTAAAAGGTTTCACTCTAAAAGGGTTTCACTCTAAATTTTAAGCTTTTAAGTTATGGTTTCACTGGGAAAAGTCGTTTTACTGCAAACTTGTTTGACAGGATCCCTGGCATGCTAAGGATTATAGTTTCGGAGTTTGACAATATCGACTTTATCAAGTGCAATCAGTTATTATTCAATTCTGCTTATTCAATCCTGCTGGCATAAATGGCAATTCCCCACTCAGCTGCCATCTCAGTCATTTTCTCCTGTTCCAGCACCAGCACCCGTCCCGCTTCCACTGCTAGAGCCCGCCCCCCTGCATCTTTAAGCCCTCTAAGGGTCTCAGGTCCAACTGTCGGAATATCCAGTCGAAAATCCTGCCCGGGACGGCTGGCCTTAGCCATGAAAAAACCGGAACCATCGGTTCCAGCAAATTCCCCGGCCCGGCTGATAGCAGCATCGGTACCCTCCACTGCTTCCACTGCCAGCACAGTTCCAGACTTAAACATAATTGTCTGTCCAATATCCATACCGCTTAACTTTTTAGCCAGCTCCAGGCCCCACTCCAGCTGCTGTTTCAGTTTTTCAGAGCCCGAGAGCTCAGCCCTTCGCTCAGACACTATCCCGAAAGCTTCCTCAGATGCTGACTCAGCCGCTATTCTGGAAGTCTCCTCAAATGTTGATTTGAGGGAATCTCCAGCCGGCTCCTCAGCCCCAGCAGACCCGGAGTTAAAAGGTTCAACCAGCCAGCCCTCTTCCAGAAAGATATTATCCAGATAGCTGTTTTGCGGCAGCAACTCGAATCCTTCCTGGCCAAGCCGCCGGGCTATAGCCTTTAATATCGTATCATCCTGAAGATCATCCAGCCCGGCCAGCAGTCGCTGCATCTCCCCATCCAGCTCTGTGGGCTGAAAAACCCGGGACTTCTCCAGCTTGCCTAGCATAATTATTTTTTTAATGTTATCATCTTTAAGCAGCTCTATCAATTCACCCAGTCTGCCCGCTCCGATTTCCCGAATCCTGATAGCCCGGCTTAAATCCGGCCTATAACCACTTTTATAATCATCGGTTATATCAGTTTTTCCCTTTAGTTTGCCAGGTTCGCTGTATTCCCGGGATTTCCTGAGTTCACTGTATTCCCCGGGCCTCCCGGATTTCCTGAAGTCCTTGAATTCACCGGATTTCCTGTATTCCCCGGGCCCCCTGGATTCCCTGTATTCCCGGGCTTCACCGGATACCCCAGATTCACCGGATACCCCAGATTCACTGGATTCCCTAGATTCACCTGCTTCCTCGGATTCCCTGTTTTCCTCGGATTCACCGGATCCCCTGGATTTCCTGAATTCATCGGTTTCCACAGATCCCCCAGGTTCATTAACCTGAGGATTTATATAATAGGCCGTCACTTCTTCTCCAGCCTGCAAAGCCTCTCTCAGCCAGATTTCGGGCAGCTTACCTGCCCCGGCCAGCAGTCCGATTCTAGCCATCAGCTTTCCTCCCTCTCTGATTGCTAAGTATTTGCAGAACTCGCCAAACTCTAAGAAGTTCCCGAAGTCCCCTGAGAAAAGCTCGAAGAAACAGTAAATCTCAGAGAACCGATAAAGCTCATACACCAATAAAACTTAAAAAATCAGAAAAATTCATAGAACCAGAAAAGTTCATAGATCCCGGAAGCCGCATAAAATTTAAAGGAACTCAGCTGCTCAGCTACTTTATTTCATCCTTTTCTCCAGAAATAGCAGCAGCTCCCTGCCCCTCTCAGTCTTTGCACTAGTTTCGTTTTCGAAAGCTGACCCGCTCTTCTTTTCTTTTCCTCTCCCGGGTTTCTTTTCTTTTCCCATCCTCTTTCTCTTGCTGGGTTTCTTATCGTCTCCCGTCCCCTTTCCCCTGCCGGTTTTCTTTTCGTTTCCCGTCCCGGCCTCCTCCTTCTGTCCATTCTCTTTTTTCTCCTCATCAGTGGTTTTAATAATAGAAGAAAAAGAATTTGAAGAAGATGATGATGAATTTGAGGATGAAGAGGTTGATGATGAAGACGAAGTATCAGAATTGGAAGAATGCAAATTAGAATTAAAAGAAGCAGAAGAAGGGGAAGAACTGGAAAGAAAGGAGTTTGCTGAAGAGCTGGAGGAACTGGAACCACCAGAGTAAGAAGCAGGACTAGAATAATCATACTTAAGAGAAATAGATGAGGAAGAGTCTCCCTCAGAATCTTTATTATAAAAAGCTTTTTTATAAATCCTTTTTATTTCTTTTAATTCCGATCTTTTGCAGCCATCTCTCCTCAAACCAACAACATTTACTCTCCTTAATCGGGCTGGATTCCCAACGGCCAGCAGAAAGGGTGGCAGATCCTCTGTCAGCAGTGAATAACCTCCCAGCATACTCAGCCGGCCCAGCCTTAAACCGGCCTGCACCTCTGACATCCCGCCCAGGAAAACTTTATCCTCCAGAACAGCTCCGGAACCAATTACCCCGGTATTGGCAATATTAATCTCCGACCCCAGCCGGGCTCCAGCCTTGATAACACTGTAGGCCATAATCAAATTATTATCTCCCATGCAGGTCCAGCTTCGGTAATCTTTATTTCTGCCGGTCCTCTTTTCTCCGGCAACTTCTTTACTTAAAAACTCTTCACAGGGATCTCTTTCACTGGATCTATCTTCACCAATACCGCTTTCGCTAGCCCTTTTGCTTTCGCTAGCCCTTTTGCTTTCGCTAGCCATTTTTTCATCTGCTCCATAGATTATGCAGTATTCTCTGATAGTATTATTATCTCCTATTTTAACCTGACAGGTATTAGTCCGGCCAGCACTCCCACCAGCAGCACTACCAGGCATTTCATTTTCTCTGGCTCCAATAATAACACCCGGCATGAAATGATTATTCCGGCCAATTATAACTCTCCCGATAATTTTAACCCCGGCCTCCAGCCGGGAGCCAGGTCCAATTTTCACCTCCGGCCCGATTTCACACCAGGGACCAATTTCACAGCCCTCACCCAGCTCAGCGCCTGCAGCAATATCAGCCCTTTCATCAATAGATTTGTCCAGAGCCTGCAATTTGCTCTGCTGATCTCGCTTTTTATTTTTTTTATTTATATTTTGTTTATTTATCTCAGTTATATAGGTTTCTTCCCCCATTATTTTCTTGCTTTTGTTTTTGCGATTCTTGATATTCTTGTTTTTCTTGTTATCCTTGTTTTTCTCAATCTTTTTCTTGTTATTCCTGTTTTTACTATTATCATTATTTTTTTTCTTACTATTAACTTCCTTGCTATTATCATTTCTATTAACATTACTATTAACATTTTTTTCTTTACTTGTTTCGCAACCTTTGCCTGCTTTACTACTTTTGATACCTTTACTCCCTTTACCACTTTTACTACTTTTACTCCCTTTACATGCTTTACTACCTTTACTACCTTTACTTCCTTTACTGCCTCTGCTTCCTTTACTGCCTCTGCTTCCTTTAATTCCCTTACTCCCCTTACTGCCTTTAATTCCTTTACTTTCTTTGCTTCTTTTTCTTTCTTTTCTTATGTCTGCTTTTTTATCTTTATTAAATCTATCTTTACTAAAATCTTCCCTTGAATTCTCCATCTTTTCACCTTCCCGCCCTGCGGGTGGCAAAAGTCAAAACAGCTTCAGCAGCCAATTCATCGTCAACCCGGGCTGTGGTCTTAACCTTGCCCAGGGAAGAGCGCAGCCTTAAAATCTCCGCTTCCAGAATCAGGATATCTCCCGGCCGAACCTGTCGCCTAAACTTAGCTTCTTTGATTCCCGCAAAAAAAGCAATATTCTTATCATCGGCCCTTTTAGCCTTCTCCGCCTGAATCCGCTCCTGCTTATCCTGCTCACTTTTATACAGCAGAAATCCCCCGGCCTGAGCCATAGCTTCAATAATTAAAACCCCCGGCATAACCGGAAAATCGGGAAAATGTCCCTGAAAAAATTCTTCGTTCATTGTGACATTTTTCAGAGCCCTAACCCGGCTATCCTCTTCATAATCCAGGACTTTATCAATCAGCAGCATGGGATAGCGGTGGGGAAGCACCTGAAGAATTTCTTGAATGTCGAATGTCACTTTTTTTGCCTCTACCTTGATCTCTTCATTTTCTTCTCCCAGATTTTCTCCCTGTTCTTCTCCCTTATTTTCTTCCTGATTTTCGATATTATTTTTCATTTACCTGCAGCCCCTTGTTTTGCTGATAATTTTGCTGATTTATGCTGATTAATTTAGTTCTTTTTATGGTTATACTGCAAAAAACCCTGATCATCATATTTTAACCTATTTTATCTCTTTTTGACTTATTTAAGCTTATTTTAACTTATATAAGCTTATATAAACTTCTAAGGTCCTTGTTTTGACAGCATCCTTATTTCTAAAAACACGGCTCTTAAATCTAATCAGCATTCCATTAAATTTAACAACAATTTACAATAATTTAACAACATAGAATGTCTGAATTAATGCTTTAACCGAGTAACAGATTTTTGACTTAATCATTTATATAATTTGATTTCATAAAATCTACTCTACAAGTTGAACAAATAAAATATCTGCTTACTGAGCTGACCTAATAGACAGGTATAAAAATAAAAAGCTCTTATCAAATGCCATGTTGTTCAGGGAGCTATAGGCAAACAAAATGTTATTGTTAGAATATTATTATTCCCTCCGGTCCTGATAATAAGATCAAGTCAGCACAGATAATTGTCCAGCACTACCTTAGCAACAAGGAAACTTAAATGAGCCAAATAAAAAAATCAACTTTAACAGTACAATCATCATTGGCATTTTTCTCAAAAAGAAAATGATTGACTAAAAGAACTCTGAAGTCCCAAAAGTCCCGGCAGAAAAAACATGCCAACTTTCTATTACGTGCCAGGATTTTATGTGTCTTGTGTCTGACAATTTTCATAAATACTCAATCAAAACACTTAATCGAAAAAACTCAATCATAAATAATTAATCCTCATGGTTTCACTGCGAAAAGTCGTTTAACTGCAAATTTGTTTGACAGGATCCTTGGCATGCTAAGGATTATAGTTTCGAAATTTAACGATATCGACTTTATGCAGTACAATCATCATAATTGCCTTATCATAATCACTTAAACATAATTATTTAATAGTCGATCAAAATAGCCAAAAAAATAGCCAAAAAATCACTGTCATAAAACTCATTGTCATATAATAACTATCTTCACCCAAAAAACCCAAACGCCAGAAAAAACCTCAGCACTATTTCAGCACTACTGGCACTGATCATCACGCATATCAGCCAGCAGTCCTGCCATCTCCTGATTCAACTGATGGCCGCTCCGAACTGCCAGCACCCTGGCAGCCAGCGGACCAGCCAGATAAAGATCCCCCAGCAGATCCAGCAGTTTGTGCCGGGCCGGCTCCTCGGGAAAACGCAGCTTAATATTAGCCCCTTCATCATTAAACAGTAGCGGCTCTTTATGCTTGCCGCTCTGAGCCAGTCCCATCCTTTGCAGGTCGTCAAACTCCCGCTCCAGAGCAAAGGTTCGAGCAACTGCTATTTCCTGTTCAAAATCACTTAGCCGGGCTTGCGGCTCAGCAGCCAGCGGCAGGCTCAAGCGATAATTCTGGTATCCGGGAGGCTCCTCCCCGTAATCCAGCTGATACTCCAGTTCCAGGCTCAGCTCTTCCACTTTTTCTCCGGGAAAAGAAACAGCCCGGGGATTAGGAGCCTGAAACTCATCCGGAGGTAAAACCAGCAGATAGCTGTTGCCACTGCTAACAGCCAGTGGTCGTTCCGGCACCAGATACTGCCGGGGCTTATCCTGTTCTTTAAACCCGGAGTCCTGAATAGTAAAATAATAAATTATTGCACTGCCCTCTTCACTGGGCAGTTCGGAAGAATTCAGCTCCACAATGGCATTATCAATCCCAACAGCCCCAAAGGAAGCCACCAGATGCTCCACTGTCTTTACCAGGAAACCATCAATCTCTTCATTTTCTTCTCTAGTAATATCGGCTATATCCCCTGCTTCTTTCTTTTCTTCACTCAACTTCTTCTCCTTTAGCCTACCCTCCGAACAAATCAAAGAGGTAGCCCTGCCACTGGAATAAAGATTTCCAGGATGAGCCACAACTTCCGGCTGCCCCTCCTGATCAACCCTTCTAAAAACAATACCCCGGTCCGGCTCAGCCGGCTTCAGCGTCAACCAGCATAAACTACCGGTATGAATACCCCAGCCGCCTATAGTCACTTCCTTTTCAATAGTATACTGCTTACCATACTCCACTAGCATTCAGAGCCCTCCTTCACCTGCTTCAATGCTTCAATTATGCTTCAATTATCCGTTTTATTTCGTTTTATTTCAAGAAAAACCCATATGCCCTCTTGAGGCCCAACAATAGATGAAAATAGAACATCATATTCTCAAAGTAACCCTTTACAAACCAGTACCTTAATCCCTAAACATCACTAAACCAACGCGCTTGTCCCTTATCAGTATCGAAATCACTAACGGACTCCTCTGCTTCCAGCTATTAATTTCGTTTAAACACCGCATTAGGACGCTCCAGTCCGCGACAGTCCGCGACAGTCCGCACCAATCATACCTGATTGACACCACAACCAGGCTGCACTCGCACCGCTCATATCTAACCACACCAGGCTGCACTCGCACCGCTCATACCTGACCACACCAGGTCGCAGTCGCAGGATCATACCTGACCACATCAACCCGCATCAAATCACATCAGACTGCCTCAGGCTCTAAACCTCTAAATCTCAAGCTGAATGGTCACATTACCTTCAGCCGTAAAGACCTGCCCTTCCCCAGTATGGAACTGAGCCCGGTCGCTGGTTATCCGATCACCATTGGCCTCAACGATCTCAACGTTATTACGCAGCCGGAAAATCTCCTCCTCTTCTGAATAATCTCCTTCTTCACTTGTAATTGTCCGGCCACCTTGAAAGATGGTCAGTCCCGAATCCATGGTAAAACTTTTGGTAGCCGAGTTGTACAGCAGGCGGTCCGTTGTCAGCCTGATATCTTCCTGCTCAGTTTCCTCAACATCCCCAGTTTCCTCCACGGCCTCAGCTTCTTCAGCATTCTCAGGATCATCAACATCTTCAGGATCCTCAACATCCTCAGCCCCATTATCCTGAACTTGCTGGGTCAGGTTCAGCACTACATCTTCTTCAAAAAGAATATCATCTTCATCCAGATAAATTGTCATCTTTCCGGACCTGATATCTCCCTGTTCCAGCAGGGTTTCGATATCCTCATACAGATAGGCAATGGAAGCCTCCCTGTCAATTTCTCCCCTCCGGGAATTGATCTCCATATCATCCCAGAAAATCGTTACTCCATCCTCCAGTTCAATCCAGTCAGAGCGGTAATCCATTCTCCCGGCACTGATCTGCATGCTGGCTTCCACCGAAACTGCCAGCCAGCCAGAGAACAAAAAGCCCAGGCACAGTAACACAGCTGCTGCAAAAACCCCGGTTTTAAAATACTTTGTTTTTTTCATGCTGCTGCTCCTTTCAAAACTTTATTCCTGAACATTATTTCCAAAACTTTTTTTCCAGAACATTATCTAAAATATATCAAACATCATATCAGAATAATCATAAACATCATACCATAATCACGATACCATAATCATGATACAAATATCATGATACAAATATCATGATTAAAATGTAGGTATCATAATAGAACAACATAACAGCAGGAACTAAATCCCGGAATCTCAGAATTTCAAAATCTAAAATCTATAACATCATGAATAACATCAATATCATGTCATAATTATAAATTTTACGCCAGATATTCCCAAAAATCATACCAGAATTGCAAAATCACACCAAATTCACAAAAATCATACCGGATTCCCAAAAATCATACCAGAATTGCAAAATACCAGAATTGCAAAATACCAGAATTGCAAAATACCATAGTCTCAGCATATCTCCAGTATACCTCCAGGACCCAAAAATCATCACAAAAACAGCCACACTCCTGCGCTGGCACCCTCAAAAATTTAAAACAATCGATTTAATACCCGGTTTATCACACTAAACAGCTGATTCTGCCAGATAATCAGCATCACACCCAGTACCAGGAAAAAGCCGTTGGGCAGCCAGGCCGCCACCAGCGGTGGGAAGGCCCCGGCTCTTCCCAGCGATCGGGAAAAGGACACCAGCACATAATAGGTGAAGATGATAATCACCGTCAGCGCCAGAGATAGCGCCCGGCTCTCCCGGTTCCCTAAACTTAAGGGAGTACCCACCAGAATAAAAATGAATGCCGTAAAAGGCAGCGCCAGCTTCATATGATAATCCACCAGCAGTCGGGTGACATCAATCCCGCTTCTCTGGAAAAGCTGAATCTCCTGTCGCAGTTCCTGCCGGCTCATCTCCGCCGGAGTCCGCTGCCGGGCCAGAAATCTCTCAATATCATCTTCCAGCTCAATTCGCATTTCCCTGAAATCCGAAGCCATTTCCAGCCGGCCCTCACTGGTATAACTGTGGAAGTGTCCATCGGTTAAAAGCCAGTCACTTCCCATTACTTCTCCCTTTTGAGCCGTTATCACCTCGGGAAAACCATTTCCCCGGGCTTGATCAAAAATCACCACCGATTCCAGGGTCAGATCCGACTCATTATAACTGTCAACATAAAATACCTTATCATCCGGGCCCTCAAAGAAGACATTCTCTCTAACCTGCGGCATCACATCCTGCAGAGCCAGCCGCCTGATGATATTCCGGGCCTGGTGATTGGACCAGGGCACCACCTGTTCATTTATTACATAGGTTCCGGCCGTCACCAGCAGTCCAAAAATAATCAGCGGCACCACCAGCCGGTAAATTGAAAAACCGCCCATCCGGATGGCGAAAAATTCATTTTCTCTGGTCAGCCGCCCCAGCCCAGCCATCACCGCAAAGAGAACAGCCATGGGGAAGGACTGCACAAAAATCTCCGGCATCTGATACAGCAGCAGCCGGGCAACCTCTCCTACCGGTGCCTCCTGCATGATAATCAGATCAGCAACCTCGTAGAGAAAATTGCTCAACATAACAATACCGATTACCAGCACACCGGCCAGATAGGGCCGGGCAATTTCCTTGAAAATATATTTATCAACTATAAGTGGTTTTAGCCTCACTAAAAACAATCCCTCCCGGCACGATCAACTTCTTAATCAATTTCTTATTAAACCTTTAAACCCACTTTTAAACCTTTAAACCCACAATTAAATCTTTAAACCCACTATTAAATCTTTGAACCCACTCTTTTAAACTCAATCTTATGAAACACTTAAACCTTTTATCCTCTTCTTTTCTCTTATCACTTTATACCAAAACTTTCTCTTATTACTCTTTCCCTGGCCGCCATTCACCTTATAATATCAGATGTCATCAGCAAATAAAGCCGCCATAAGTGACCGTCATCTGAAGCAATCATCAGCAAATAAAGCCCTCATCAGTAAACTAAAAAATTTAAAAACTAAAATCAATCGCTGCCTTCAGGCTCTCTAGATTCATAATCCCCAATTCAGCCGTTACCTCCGGAGTCAGATTCATCCGGGCGCCAAAATTAAAGGATTCCTGGTAATATTCAGCCCTGATATCAGTCCTAGGAACCACAAATCTTCCATCTTCTTCTCGTCTTATCTGCAAATGCTCGGGATTAATAACCCCGTTCAGTCCCAGAAACAGTCCCTCCAGACCGGTTTCAGCCATTCCGATATGCACATCAGCTATATCACCCAGGGATCTACTGGCTGCTATAAAGAGACTTCGCCCTTTAATACCCAGCGATAAATCAGCAAACTGCGGACCTTCTCTCACCAGTCTAACCTTTGCCAGAACCCCCAGCTCCGGACCTTCTTCACCCCGGGTCAGAACCTGTCCACCCAGCTCCACAAAGTTCTCTATCCGATAAACCCCAGAAATTCTAAACTGACCGCCAATTAAGGCCGCCCCCACGCTGCCCTGATGAGGCATAATCCGGGCGGTCGGTGCCAGAATCAGCTCAGTAGGATAAGCCCGGGCAGTTTGAGGGTTCAGCCCCAATCCTGAGATAAGCATAACAGCAAGAATTACAGTAATTACAGCTCCCATTTTCCAGGACATCATCGATTTTAGCTCTTTGTTTGCTTTCATGAATTTCTCCTCCCATCGTCTCTTGTCCGGTTTTATTCCTGGTTTCTTTTCTTTTGTACTGCCTTGGATTCATTCCTGTTTTGCTTGCTTTATCACTCTGTCTTATCCTTAAACTGCTTTATTCTTAAACCACCTTATCCTTAAACCGCCTTATACTTAAACTGCCTAATCCAGTGTTTTATTATGCTGCTTTAAAATGTGTTTCCACATTGCTATAATATTGCTCTTTATATTGCTCCTTTTGCATTGTTCTTTATATTAATCTTTATATTAATCTTTATATTATTTCATTTATATTACTCTCTTTGTATTACTCCTTTTATATTGCTCATCGCTATAATATCACATGAAAGTTAGCAGTTAAATTTTTCATGTATTGTTGTGCCCCGACGGGGTATGGCAATTTAACTTAAAAATGATTGCACTGCCTAAAGTCGATATTATCAAAATTTCTAAATTATAATCCCCTTCACATCAATCATCCTGTCAATCAAATTGCTAGTAAAATGACTATTTGCAGTGGAACCAAAAATAATGCTAACGGGATCTATTTTTTTCTGATAATAGCGAGGTTTTGGGGGCAGCCCACATAAGTTTCCACCACTTAATACAAAAAAATTCAGCTTTTGCGAAATAATTTCTCTTTTACGTGTAGAAAAAGTGTGTGTGCTGTATCTGAAAACTTCATTCTTGAAGTTTAAAATGCTCCTCATATCTCTTTGCCCTATCATTATATTATATCATTTCTGGAGAAAAAATTATAGCATAAGCAACAATAAATACAATCCATCCAATCTTGCCATCCCACCTTGCCCCTAATCTTACCCGCCAACTTACCCCCAATCTTAATCCGATAGCTCTTTAACTTTATCCTCCAGCTCCTCAATCCGCTCCTGCAATCTTTCCAGCCGGCGCAGCCGGGCCTGCTGGCGCAAATAAACCCGGTGCTCCTGAGCCGGAATCCCGGAATAAACGCCCGCTTCTTTCATATCCCGGCTGACCTTAGCCTTCCCGGTGATGGTAACGTCATCAGCAATCTCCACATGATCCTCCACTCCGACCTGACCGGCCAGAACCACTCCCGAGCCCAGCATGGTGCTGCCGGCAACTCCGCTCTGCCCGGCAATCAAAGTCCCGGGACCAATTTTTACATTGTGGCTGATTTGCACCAGGTTATCGATTTTGCTGCCGGCCCCGATCCTGGTCTCGCCAGCAGTACCCCGGTCCACCGCGGTCATTGCCCCGATTTCGACCTCATCTTCGATAATAACCCTTCCCTGCTGGGGAATCTTATAATGCTTCCCCTCCTCGGTAGCATAACCAAAACCATCAGAGCCCAGCACCGCGCCGGACTGAATTTCCACCCGGGAACCAATTTCAGTTCCCGGCATAATTTTAACTCCAGGATGCAGCAGACAGTTCTCGCCGACCCTGATATCGGAAACCAGAATACAGCCCGCTCCAATTCTGCTCCCCGCTCCAATTCTCACCCCGGAGCCAATGATTGCCCCGGCCATAACCTTCACCCCGCTGCCCAGTTCAGCCTCTTCAGCCACCAGAGCCCTGGGATGAATCCCCTTCTCATCACCCCGGTTCATATCATCCAGATTATCCTCTTCCAGATAGCGCAAATCGGGAAATAACTCCGCTAACCGGGCATAGGCCCTGCGGGGATTCCCCACCAGCAGAGCCGGCACCTCTTCCTCCATCTCCTGATACAATTTCTCCGCCAGCAAAATTAAACCAGCCCCTCGTTCCAGGGCCAGTTCCAGATGTCTGCGATCCTCCGCATAGGTTAAATAACCGGGCTCGGAATCCGGAGCTCCCCGCACCCCGGCAATCTCTATTTCCGAAACTGCTTTAAGCTCGCCGCCTATTCTTTTGGCCAGCTCTCCCGCAGTAAATTTAGCCTTCTCCACTGAAATATTCCTCTCCTTCCTCCAGCCCAAAACCCCTATCCTCTCATTCCTTTAGCCATAACTTCCTTCTCGCTTTCCAAAACTCCTGTTCTCTTCACCCGGCTGTCCAAAACTCCTGCCCTCATCTTCCTCCAGCCCAAAACTTCCTTCCTTCTGTCCAAAATACCCCCCTCTTAATTCTCCTGACCGGAGTTTTCAGCCTCCTGTTTGGTGCTTCCGGGCTCCTGTCTGGCACTTCCGACCGGTTCCAGTGCAGACAGCTCAACCAGCTCATCCAGCCTCTTCACTGTTTCCGCAGTTACATCCAGAGCTCCTGAATAAACCATCTCAGCTGTCAGCACCGTCTTCAGGCCCTTCTCTTCGGCGAGCTCGGCCAGCACTGATTCCAGCTTGGCTTGAAAATTATTCTCCAGTCTTTCTTTCTGTCTCAGATAGCGCTGATAAATTTCTTCCTGCTCAGGAGTTTCTGAGAGGCTGCCTCCAGCACTGTCATACTGCTGCTTCATCTCCCGACCGGCCTCATCTAATTCAGCCTGATACTCCTGCCCGGGAAGGCTTTCCTCCAGAATCTTCTCCAGGTCAACCTGACCCACCTCCGGAGTGGGTTCCTCCAGCAGCTCACCGCCCGAACTAAGCAGGCCAATTGCCCCCAGTATCACCAGAATCAGCACCGACATCACCAGCCGCAGGCCGGCTCTTTTAGCAAATCCAGCAGCGGCTTTAGCAGACCCTCTGTCAGCTTCCCTGGCATATCCCCGAAAAAAATCCATCATAACCCCCCTAGCAGCCTCCTCAAACTCACCTGCTCCTGTCCGAGAGACAGATATTAAAAACAGGCTTAACTGAGCCTGTTTGCGGTTCTTTTTTGCAGATCCCCGCCTCTTTTTGCAGAGCCCCACAGGTCTCCCCGCAGACCCCAGTCTCTTTTTGCAGATACCAGCAGAACTTCTGCAGATCCTGGCAGGTCAATAGCAAACCACTCATCTTTTCCCAGGCCCCCGCAGTCCACATTTATCCTGCAATCTTCTCCGGCTCTGCCTGCTCTCTCAGCTCTACCAGTTTTCTCAGATCATCAAACTACCAGTAACCCAGCTGATTTTCCCGCAGTCTGGCATACTGCCGCTCCAGTCTGTTTTCCAGCTCACTCAACTCGGCAGCAATCCTTTCTTCTTCTGACTGGTCCCAGGCAATCTGAAGCTCTTCCAGCTCTCTTTCTTTTTCGGCGATATCTCGCCGCATCTCTTCCCTGATCTGCTCCTGAGCATTAACAAATTCCAGCCTCAGCCTGGCAGTTTCCCGCATGACATGCTGGTCAATCTGAGCATCCAGTCCAGCTCTGATCTGCTCAACTCTTTCTTCAGCAATATTTTCAATGGCTTCCAGCCTGTTCCTCAGCTCAGCCTCTCTCTCTGAAGATAAAATTAAAGTCCTCAGCTTAATCCTTATATTCAATAGCTCCTCCCGGTATTCTTCCAGAGCCTGTTCTCTGATCTGGCGGAGAATCTCTTCGTCCTCAGGATCATATCCCACATCAATCGCTGCAATCCTATCTTCGATTTCTTCCTGCAGCCTGTTAATTTCCCTGCTGGCTTCAGCCCGGCGCTGCTGCTCAAACTCAGCCAGCTGCCTTTCATTATCTCTCAGCCGCTCCTGCCGGAAACGCTCGGATTCCCGGTCAATCAGCCAGCTGCGTGAATCCTTAAGCTCCTGCAGCAGGTCTTCAGTTTCTCCCAGCCTCTCCCGGCGAATCAGGTGCTGATTTTCCCGGGCAGCAGCCAGCTCTTCCTCCAGCAGAGAGCGCTGCCGGGACTGCTCTTCAGCCAGCTGCTGATAATTATTCTCTGCCCCCCGCGGCTCAATTTCCAGGGTGAGCTCCTCCGGCGGGGCTATTACCTGGGCCGACAGATACACCAGGCCCACTGCGCCAGCAGCAAAAAAGAGAGCCAGCACTGTGAAAAGCAGCAGCCTTTTGACCACCAGTCCCAAACCGGGATTCAACTTTTCCGACAGCCCTTTAGATTTTTTCTCCTGCTCTTCCATCAGCGCCACCTCCTTTAATCTGAGCCCATCTAATCTAAGCCCATCAAGTCCATCACTCTAAATCACCGGGATAACTTTTTATACCTCTTCTTCCATCCTGTCAATTATATCAGGAGTTAAATTATATCCCCCGTACAGCACATTCTGCCCATCCAGCACAACCTGAAAACCCTTCTCTTCGGCCAGCTCGATTATCAAACTTTCAATCTGCTCCAGAACCCCTTCGATCAGCTCCTGCTCGCGTTCACTGAGAATCTGCTGATACTCCTGCAGCATTTGCTGCTGTTCCTCCTGGCTCAATTCATCCGCCTTTTCCTCCAGCTCCTGCTGCAGTTCCCGGGCTTCCAGATTCAGCTTCTCTTCCGCCAGAGCCTTATCGGGGTGGGCCTGAAAAAGCTCTTCCAGGTTGACATAGGCAATGATTTCTTCTTCCCTATCCGAGGCCCCCACTCCCCGTGATAATCCGGCTATTCCGGTCATTCCAGCCATCACAGCTATTACGGCTATAATAAGGACTCCAGTAACAGCAGCCCCAATCACGCTTTCCCTTAGAAATTTCACCACCTGATCCTCCTTAGTTCAAAATATACCAAGCTCTCGAAATACCAAGCACTCGAGATGCTCAGCGTTCAAGATACCAGGCACTCGAAATGCTCAATGCTCAAGATGCTCATCTCTCGAGATACTCAGCATTCGAGATTCTCAGCATTCAAGATTCTCAGCGCTCAAAATACTTAGCGCTCGAAATGCTCAACGCTCAAGACACTCATCTCTCAAAATGCTCAATAAGCAATACTTTAAAATAATGCTAAATAATGATAATTTATGCTGATGGTCTTTATTGTTTCTGATAATTGCGAAGGTTGCAAAACAGCCCACCTAAGTTCCAGCACAGCTTCAGCATACAAACCCGCAACCAATAATTCAAAAAATTTCTGCTTTTAAGAAATAATACCACTAACCACATTGCTTCCCGTAATGTATAAAATTTCAGCTTTTACGAAATAAACTCTCTGACCATATTCCTTTACGCCCAGAAAAAGCATGGGTAATGTATCTGAAAACATTAAACATTCCAGTTAAATAGTTAATGCTCCTGCGAAACACTTCTGCCTAAACACTTCCACCGGGCACACCAGTCAGCTTTTTCAACTCCATCCACCGGTTAACCATTAAAAGGTATGGCCAAAACCAAAATGCGGAGTCCCGCTCCAGTCCTGATCAAAGGCATAATCCAGCCTGACCTGGCCAATGGGAGTGTCAACCCTGACTCCCAGCCCCTGAGAGCGGCTGAAATGAAAGGTGCGGAAGATCTTCTCGGGAGAATCTTCATCCGGTTCATGATTCCAGACATGCCCGATATCCAGAAAACCCACTCCCTGGACATTATCAATAATCTGCACCCGGTATTCCAGGTTGGTCAGCAGCATGTTATCTCCCGTCATCCGGTCATACCCCCGAAGAGTATCGGGGCCACCAATGGCATACTTCTCCTGTTGCGGCAGTTCAGCATCGCTTAAACCGGTCCTGACCCTCAGACCCACGGCATGATCATCCTGATATCCTTCGGTAAATCTTCTGGTTTCAACACCATACTTGATAAAATCTTCATCTCCCCCGACAAGATAACCTCCAAACTCCAGGGTCAGCTCATTAATCCCGCCGCTCTGGGGAAAAATCGGATTATCTCTGGTATCCTGCCTCCCCCGAAAGGTCATGCTGCGGGTTAGAATATCTTCATGAAGATTATTGCGGTGTCTGAATCTGACATTGCCCCGCCAGTCAGCAAAGAGAGGATAGCCCAGAGCCGTGGTAAACTCTCTAAAACGATCACCCCGCTGGATAAAATCAGCTCCCTCTATATCAAAGGAAAGATCGGTGCCAAATAACCGGGGCTCATAAAAGCTGAGCCGGATCTCTCTTTCTCCCCCCAGCCGTCCGTACAGCGAAATCTCCTGAGCTCTGCCAAAAAGATTCTTTTCTTCCAGATCCAGAAAACCAAACCAGTTGCTGCCCTCGGGGTTTTGTTGATATCCGGCCCCGAAATTAATCGAGCCGGTATTACCCTCCAGAAATTCCAGGGTTAAATTGGCCGTATTTTGCGCTTCACTGACCATCCGCAGGTCGGGATAAATGTCCTCAAAAAATTCCAGCCTGAAGACCCTCTCCAGATTTCGCTGCAGTTGATTGTAATTCAGAGGATCTCCCGGCTCTATCTCCAGCTCCCTTAAAATTACATAATCCCGGGTTTTTTCATTTCCTTCCAGGACTATCTCTTCCAGATAGCCGATATTGATATCAACAGTCAGAACGCCTTCAGGCGTAACATCAACATCCTCAATTCGCCCCAGAATATAGCCATCATCCTGAAAGCGGTTCCTGAGATCCCGGACTCCAATATTCATTCTTTCGGCGTTGAGGACTTCACCTTCAGCTACTCCGAGAATCTCCTTGACCTCCTCTTCCTGATAGACATCATCCAGTCCTCGAAGATCAATCTCGGCCAGCCGGGGAAATTCCTGAACTTCAAAAATAGCTTTCAGGCCCTCCGCCGTACTCTGGAAGCTGACACTAACATCTTCAAAATATCCCATTTCATAAACAGCTTCCATGTCCTCAGTTAAAACCTCTCTGTCATACTCATCCCCGGGCTGGCTGGAAATCTGTGCTCGAATCTCCTCTTCCGGAATATTTTCATTGCCGGTAATTTCAATTTCCGCCAGTATCTCCTGGGCTGCTGTCCCGGTCGGGACAAGCACCAGACAGAGCAGCAAAATTCCAGTTAACAAAATTGATTTCTTCATTTAGCAGCCTCCTTCATCTGGATAATCTGGACAATTGGGTTTATTTTAATTTCCGCTTATATTTTTCACCGGTTGACATCAGGCTCTGCTTCACATTCCTCTTCCAAAAATTCCCTTTCTTTAAATTCCCCTTCTTTAGATTCCCCCTAAAGCTCATTTAAAATTCATCTAAAACTCAATAAAAATTCACCTAAAACTCAATCTCGGTTTCAATCGAGATAGAATAATCATCAAGGGCATCAAAGGTTCCTTCCAGGAAGGTGCGCTCGGTAAAGAAATAACGGAAGGAAACCGAAGTGTCCCGTTCATCAAAACCAAAGCGGCTCTCACTCTCAAGATAAAGGCGGTCACCCAGCTCCTTGCCCATGTAAAGTGTCATCTCCTGATCGGCAATCAGACCGCCTTCAGAAACCAGCTCAAAGCGGTCCAGTTCCAGAGCCCGGCGAATCTGGGCCGAGAGATTCGCCAGTATATTAAATTCCAGTCTTTCTCTTACCAGCCGCATAAACTCATGCTGCACCACCTGGGGCATGCTTAACCGCTGACCGGCCAGCACACCTCCCAGACCGCCCCGGCCAATCAGCTGGGAGATAATCTCCTCTTCTTCCATGGGCGGGGTGGAGGCAAATGTTGTTCTCATATTATCTGCCGGACCGTCGAGGTTAACTGTAATCTCATTGCCATCAACCGTTGTCCGGGCCCGAACTGCCACCCTGGGAATAAACCCCCGACGGCGTCCAAAATCCAGTCGGGCTGTTTCCAGCGAAAATCGGTTATTATAAAAGTAAACCGAGCCCTGGTTGGAAGAAAGCTGTCCGTCAATCTCAAAATCATCAGCGTAAAGCAGCCTTAGTTCTCCCCGCTGAATCAAAATCTCGGCATTCTCATGCTGAAAGTAATTATTGCTGCCCACAGCAACCCGCACATCAAACCGGGGGCTAAAGCCGCTCTCCTCCTCAGGATCCGGGCCTGCTGGCGCTATTTCCTGAAAATCTACTTCTGCAGGCACAACAGCGATTAGATTGTTCAGGGTTATTTCTCCGGCAGTCAGCGGACTGAAGAGCGGGCCTGTTATGCTCAAATTTCCAGTCAGGTCCCCGCTGCTGTCCCATAAAAGGAGGGAAAGATCAGCA
>SLJX01000123.1 GCA_007134885.1 Halanaerobiaceae bacterium | reverse complement strand
TGCTACTGCTGGAAGTCTTCTAACTCCCTGATTTAGAGCCAGGCGGGAACTTTCAGTATTGTAGGTTAATTCTCCTGATAGATTCAAGCGGGCAAATTTAATCTGATCTTTATATTTATCTTTTAACTGATCCATTTCTGATATTAAATTTTTACAGTTTACGCAGTCATCACTCCAGTAATTAACAACCACCGGCATTTTCGAGTTAAGAACTTCCTCAACAAATTTCATGGGAGTCAGAGTTTTCATAGAATTACTCCTCCTTATTATAATTTTCAAAATATTTTCCATGGTAGATTTATTTTATCACAATCATTCACTAATGTCTAGATGAATTTGCTAGATATTCCTGATTACTACAATTTTTTTACATTTATTTTACCAAGGCAGATAAATGATGATAATATTTTTTGCCCTGGTACAGATGATAATATGCTGAATTATTCCTGTTTCTGAGAAATTGCGACTTTTGACCTAGTAAAGATACTAAGGCAAACTTGTTTAAAATAAATAAATATGGTAGAATTAAACCTAGAAGAATTTGCCACCTTATCCGAAAAGGCTACTCTTTTTGAAAGGAAAGAGGCGCAAAGTTCTGAACCTGTCACCTGCTGGTTATGGTTGCAGAACTGCCGAAGTGAGGAGAAAGCCTGCCTGCTTCGAAATTATGGCAGGTTTTATGTTTTCTTCTCCTTAAAGGGTAAATCCATCGTGAGGTGGAGACACAAAGCCAGGGCTCTGGAAAAATCCAGAGAGCCGGCTGCAAAGGGGGAAAATTTAATGAAGAAAGTTATTGGTTTATTGTTGGTGCTGGCTCTAGTTTTTACTTTGGCGGGACCGGTTGCTGCTATGAATGGCAATGGGGTTAATTATGATGAAACAAATAATGAGCTCACTATTGAAAATTTAACAGCATCTAGGTCCGCAAACAATCCCATAACAGTTGCAGGCGATTAATTATCGAGGAATTACCTTCTTAAAATTTGACCAATTGTCAGATTAGCTTAATTATCTGCTTAAACCACATATTATTTTAAAACTCCGGGTTGTATCAGACAATCCGGAGTTTTATATTTTTAATTCTCAGGCTCTCTGAAATTATTCAATTAATAAAAAAAATATTAAATAAGTTCCTGCGGATTAATTCCTTCAGCTATGAATCTTTCCTCGGCTTTCAGAAAAGCATCAACTACTTTCGGGGCAAACTGCTGACCTTTACATCTTTTAATTTCTGCCAGAACTTCCTTTCTGTTTTTAGCTTCCTGATAGGGTCTTCTGTGGCTCATGGCATCATAACTGTCTACCACAGAAAGGATCTGAGCTTCAATCATAATTTCATCACCGGCAAGACCATGCGGATATCCGGTACCATCATAATTCTCGTGGTGCTGTAAAATTATATCGGCAACCCGTTCAAAAAATGATGAAGTCATATGTTCAAGAATCATTTTTTTTCCTTTTTCTGGATGTTTTTTTACAATACTCCATTCTTCTGGAGAAAGTTTCGCCGGTTTCTGCAAAATTTCTACCGGAACATTAGCCTTTCCAATATCGTGTAAAAAAGAAGCAAAAATCAGGGAAAACAATTTATCCTGACTTAAATTTAATTCTTCCCCGGTTCTTCTGCTTAAATCCTGCAATCTCCGGCAGTGATCCCGGGTCTGCTGATCCCGTGCTTCTATTTCTTCATTTAATTCCAGTAATGATTTAATTTCTTCCTGTTTATTTGAAAATATAGGGGTGTTGGTAACATAAATCAAATCTACTTCGGATAAAGTTTTAAAATATATCTGCTGTTTAAGATTTCTTATGGTGATATAATCTCCTGGATTTAAAATTTTATCATTATCCAGATATTTTATCCTGCCCTTTAATAAATAAAAAAACTCAAAAACACCTTCGTTTCCTTCTATTTTAAAAACTTTATCGGATACAATATTTTGTTTGATAATTTCGATATTTTCCTGCTGAGCTAAAAGCTCCAGCAGAGTTGATTTTTTGCTGACTGAATCCAAATATTCTCCCTCTTCATTTATTTCCAGAGATAAATTGAATTGTGCCTTATTTATATGAGAATTTTTTTCATTTTCCTCAGTCATTTTGCTGCTCCTCCATTCTAAAAAGATACAAACTATTCTAAAATTCGATTAAATATAATAATTCTCTAATTAAATCTTCTCTGTCATAAATAATATTCCTGCTGAATAGCTAAATTTATGACTATTGTTGTATTTATAGTTTTATATTCATCTGTAATTATTGAGGTAAAATTTTGGATATCAGAATTGCAGAATGTCAGAATTTTAGAAACAGGTTATTTATATAAAGTGAATATTAAATAAAAAAAGCATTGTGAGAGATAGAAATGGATAGATAAATAAAAAAACCCCGGTTAATCTTCCGGGTTTTAAAATTTTTTTATAATAACATTTGTCCGAGGTGTAATTTTTTATTTTCAGCAGTTAGAGGAGCGGAATGGTAGCAAGTCGCACATGACTTTTTATTTAGGGGAAAAAGAAAAACCGGGCTGATTCCCGGCATAAGAATGGTGCTGAAGGTGGGATTCGAACCCACACACCCTTTCGGGCACATGACCCTGAATCATGCGCGTCTGCCAGTTCCGCCACTTCAGCACTACTGTAGATATTCTAACCTACAACAGGGGTTGTTGTCAAGCCTGGAAGGTAAATTTTTAGTAAAGTTTTTAGTAAATACCCGGATATTTTAAGTTCAAAGGAATTTCCCCTGATATTTATATATTTATGCAGGAAATAGGTCGGGCATCAAGAATATTTATAAATGATGTTTTATAAAGAGATAGCAGATTTAAGATCAGTTTTCAGGAGTGAGTTCAGGGTTGCTCAAGGGTTTTTAAAGAATTTTATTAAGAACAGTAAAATCATTTGAGGAGGGGTTTTAATTGAGTAAAGTTATTGATGGCAAAAAAATTTCCGGCGAAATCAAAGAAGAACTAAAGGGAAAAATTAAAAAACTAAAAGAAGAGGGAAGAGTTCCCGGACTGGCAGTGGTGCTGGTGGGAGACAATCCCGCCTCAGCAACCTATGTCAAAATGAAGGATAAGACTGCCACGGAACTGGGAATTCACTCGGTGAAGAAGAATGTTGAGGCTGATATCACCCAGGATGAACTGCTCGATATAATTGATAATTTAAACAATGATGACAAAATAGATGGTATTCTGGTACAGCTGCCGCTGCCAGACCATATAGACGAACATGAAATCATTGAAGCAGTTCATCCCGGTAAGGATGTCGATGGTTTTCATCCCGTTAATACCGGCCGGCTTTTTAGCGGTCAGCAGGATAAATTGCGTTTTGATCCCTGTACCCCCCTGGGCATCATAGAATTGATTGAAAGATCAGGTTATGACATAGAAGGCAAGGATGCCGTGGTGCTGGGTCGCAGTAACATAGTTGGAAAACCGGTAGCTCATTTGTTAATAGAAAAGAACGCCACTATAACCATTTGTCACAGTCGGACCAGAAATCTGCCGGAGAAGGCTGCTTCAGCAGATATTCTGGTGGCAGCTGTGGGCAGACCGGAATTTGTTACCGGTGATATGGTTAAAGAAGGCGCCTGTGTAATTGATGTCGGTATCAATAGAGTTGATGGTGAGCTGGTAGGGGATGTTGACTATGAGGCAGCCAGCCAGAAAGCTGGAGCAATTACCCCGGTTCCCGGCGGAGTAGGTCCAATGACCATTGCCATGCTGATGAGCAATACGGTCAAGGCCAGAGAGCATCATGGAGTCTAAGTTTCTAACTGTAACCGAGGTCACCGCCAGGGTTAAATCCCTGCTCCAGGATGATCCCATCCTGAGTGACCTTAAAGTAGAAGGAGAGATTTCAAATTTTCACCATCACCGCTCAGGCCACATGTATTTTTCCTTAAAAGATGATAATTCCAAATTAAACTGTGTCATGTTCCAGGGGAATAATCAGAAGCTTGATTTTTCTCCGAAAGATGGCCAGGTGGTGCTGGCCCGGGGCTATCTGGATGTTTATGTGCCCCGGGGCGAGTACCAGCTCTATGTCGCCGAAATGGAGCAGGAAGGTGAAGGAGCTCTCTATCAGAAGTTTTTAAAGCTCAAGAAAAAACTAAAGGAAGAGGGGCTTTTTGATCAGGACAGGAAACAGGAGCTACCTTTTCTGCCGGCGAAAATTGGACTGGTTACTTCTCCAACTGGAGCAGCGATCCGGGATATTATCTCGGTGCTTAAGCGCAGATACGCCGGAATATCAGTCCTGCTGGCTCCCTCGCGGGTTCAGGGAGAAGAGGCTGAAAAGGAGTTGATCAGAAGCCTGGAATATCTGGAAAACCGAGAGGATATTGATCTGATAATCATCAGCAGGGGCGGGGGTTCGCTGGAGGACCTCTGGCCCTTTAATAGTGAAAAATTGGCCCGAAAAATTGCCGCTTCAGATATTCCGATTATCAGCGGGGTGGGGCATGAAACTGATTTTACCATAGCTGATTTTGTGGCCGATCTCAGGGCTCCCACACCCTCTGCTGCAGCGGAATTAGCGGTAAAAGATTTCACCAGGCTGGAAAAACAGCTTAAAGAACTGGGACGACGGCTCTATTCAGCTTATTTATCAGTTATAACAACAAATCGCCGGGAACTTAAATTTTTAAGTCAGAATAGAATCTGGAGAGAACCTTCTGTTATGTTCCAGAACACCAGACAGCAGCTTGATGATTTAGTATCACGCTTTAGCCGGGAACTGGAAGCAGAGTTTCGCGATAAACAGCAGAAAGTTAAAAGTCTGGCCCGGGAACTGGAAAACTTAAGTCCTCATAAAATTCTCTCCCGGGGATACAGCATTACCATGAGTCAACAGGGTGAGGTAATTAAGAAGAGTTCTGAAGTCCGAAATTCTGAGATGATAACAACCAGGCTGGCCAACGGTGAAATTGACAGCCAGGTTATTAACAGCAGGGAGGAACAACATGACTGAGAATAAAAACAGTTTATTTGCCGGAAATGACAATAACAATGAACCAGATCTAGATCAGAATCAGCAGAAAGAGGATGACAGGGCTGGAAAACAGGATGATTTTGACCCTGGAAAAGACTGGGATGATGATCTGAATCTGGATGAAGAGCTGAATTTTGAAGAGGCCCTGGAAGACCTGGAGGAAATAGTCCAGGAACTGGAAGGGGACGTTCTCTCCCTCCAGGAATCTATGGAAAAATTCTCCCGGGGGATGAAGCTAATCAGGTTCTGTCAGCAGGAACTGAACAGAGCCGAAGGCCGGATAGAACAGGTGCTGGAAAAACATGGTGAACTGCAGGAAATAATTCCATTTGAAATAAATGAAGACTAATGTTAAAATAATAACGAGCATTATTTAAGAACGAGTATTATTCAGGCTTATACTTTTTATTTTTTTGTCTGATGGTTTTTCTCTGCCTGAATAATTTAAAATGTACTAAGGGAGGATGGTTATTTTGCCAGATCTTGCCACGCTGGGTCAGGAAAAATCCAATTTAATTAAAGCACTTCAGGAACAGCAGAAAGAAGAGGGATATATTTCAGATCAGGCCATCAAAGATATCAGCAGAGAATTTGATATGGCTCCGGTAGAGGTAGAAGGAGTCGTCAGTTTTTATACCCAGTTTAAAAGAGTCAAGCCGGGAAAATATAAAATCCAGGTTTGCGATGGAACTGCCTGCCACATTAAGGGCTCCAAGCTGGTCTTAAACTGGGCCCAGGATCATCTGGGGATTGCAGAGGGAGAGACCGATGAAGAGGGTCTTTTTTCCCTGGATGCGGTGGCCTGTCTGGGCTGCTGCAGTCTGGCACCGGTTATCAGCATTAACGGTAAGGTCTACGGGGATCTTACCAGAAAAAAGCTGCTTAAGATTCTCCAGGATTATCGTGCAAGGGAGGAAGACGAATAATGATTAATCGTATTAAAATAGGAATGGCCAGCTGTGGAGTGGCAGCCGGAGCCAATGAAGTTAAGGAAAAAATTGCCGAAGTTGCCCCGGAGGAAGAAATTGTTGAGGTAGGCTGTATCGGCCACTGTTACGCTGAGCCTATTGTTGAAATTGAAACTGACGAAGGCAGCATCTTTTTTCAGGATGTTGAGCCTGATGAAGATTTTATAAATCGCATGCTTGAACTGGAAGATTTTTCTCGCTTTACCCCCAATCCCGAACGGGAGAAATGGGAGAAAAAGTTTGTTACCGAGCTCTCTGGAAAAATAGACCCTGTTTCTCTGGAAGAATACCGGG
>SLJX01000014.1 GCA_007134885.1 Halanaerobiaceae bacterium | reverse complement strand
ATATTTTTGCTGATATCGAGCAAGGACTCAGTACTCTTTGCTCGATTTTTTGATTTTTTAGTGTGGCTGAGATTTAAGTGAAATTTATCCAGGAAATAATTAGAATTCATTTCTGCACTTGTTTTTGATGATTTGCAATAACATTATCGCCGAATTTTGCAGGTTTTTTCCGGGATTTAGGGAAATTATAATATAGGCCTTTTAATGGCAGGAATTACAGGATATAATCTATATTAAGCGTCACAAATATAATTGCTAAAATTTCAGGGGAGGAAATTTGCATGGAAGAGGAGTTTGACAGCACAGAACATTCTGGGCTATTTGCTGAATTTTATGATATATTACATGCCGGTAATCAGGATATTTCAGGATATCTGGAACTGGCTGATAAATATGGCCCCAGGGTTCTGGAACTGGGATCCGGTACCGGCAGAATCCTGCTGGCCCTGGCTAAAGAAAATTATCAGGTTACCGGAATTGAAATTTCCCGGGATATGCTTAAGATCTGCCGTGAGAAACTGGCAGAGGAAAATCAGGAAATTAAAAATAATGTCACCCTGATTGCAGGAGATATTAAAGAAGTTTCTCTGGAAAATGCCTTTGATCTGATTCTGGCTCCCTGCAATTTGCTGAACTATTTTTTGGAAGTATCCGAAATAAAGCAGATATTTAAGCGGGTGGAAGAACATCTGGCTGCTGAGGGAGTATTTATCGTTGATAACAGCATTCCTGATATTCCCTTCATGGTAGAGAATAACGGGAAAGAAGAAGTTTTTCGTTTCACCAACCCGAAGACAGGCAGACTGCTGGTGGATAGATTTACTGCCAGCTATGATTTTGTCAATCAGCTGGAGTATGATCAAATTGAACTGGAAGAATATCAGGGTGATCAGCTGGTTAGAAGTGCTGAAACCAGAAAAACCCTGACCTATTTCTTTCCCCGGGAGCTTAAGCTTATGCTGGAGTCTTCCGGATTGAAAATTATTGAAGAGCGGGGCTCTCTGCTGGAACCCCGGCCGATAACTGAAAACAGCAGTGAGATGGTTTTTATCTGCCGGGTTTGATATGCTAAAGTGCTCTCTTAGTATATTTGAATTGCTTAGTTATAGTTAAAATAAAAATCGTGGTAAGATCGGGCTGATGAGTTGAAATTGAAGGGATGGTTTTATGCTGCTGGAGATGCCAGGATCAAGAGCACGAGCAATCGGAGGTTGTGAAGAAATGCAAAAAATAAAGGATATCAGCATTTTGCAGCCGCTGCTGGCCGAAGATGAGATTGCTCACCTAAATCTCCTGGGCACAGTTAAGCTGATAGATGATTATGATTTATTTGTTGATGATAGCTATAATCCCCGGGGATATCTTCTTCAGAAAAGAGAGTGGAATATTTTTTATGCAGAAGATTATCAGGCTGAAGAAGCGCTGCTGTCTGTGCTGCTGACTGAACCCCGACGATTTGCCGGTATTTTAAAGCAGTCTTATGATGCTGTTGCCAGGCGGGCTGAAATTGACTGGCAGGAGATCTGCTATTTATACTACCTTAATCCTGATAATTACAGGTATCAGCCCCCTGAGCATCAGGTTGATTATCTGACGCTGGAGGATGCTGAAGAAGTTGACAGCCACTATACCTACAGTTCGCAGAATCCCGATTCCTTAAAGTATATTAAAATGTGTATCAGCAATTTTCCCACCGCTGTGGTGAGGGATGAGCAGGGTAATCCTCTTTCCTGGTCTCTGGTGAGGGAGGATGGCTCCCTGGGAATTGCCTATACCAAAAAAGAGCATCGCCGGCAGGGCCTGGCCATCTCTGTAAACAGAGAGCTGATCAAGCGAGCGATAGAATTTGGACTCAAACCCTATGTTCACATCGTAACCGACAACCTTCCCTCTCAGGGCCTGGCTGAAGATCTTGGTTTCCAGCGTTATGGCAGGGTAGTCTGGTTTGCTACCAGATAGCATTAGTTTAAGAGATTGATAAAAACAGTGAAAAAATGAAAAATACTGCCGCCGAGCACGAAAATATGCCAGATAGCATGATTATATTTAATGCTTTTCCTGGCATAAAAGATTGTGCCGACTGTGTAAAACAGGCCGCCAATTAGCAGAAAAATCAGGCTTGATGTGGGGAGATTGGTAATTAGATCTCGGATTACCAGAATGCTGAGCCAGCCCATGGCAAGGTAGAGAACTAATGACAGCTTTTTTACTTTCTCAAACCAGAAGATATTAATTCCTATACCAATAATAGCGATAATCCAGACAGTTATAAAAATGGTCTGAGACCAGAGGCCTTCCAGAGCAACCAGTGAAATCGGGGTATAGGTGCCGGCGATCAAAAGATAGATGGCAGAATGATCGATAATCCTGAAAATATCTTTGACTTTGCCCCGGGGAAAGCTGTGATACAGGGTTGAGGCCAGATAAAGGATAATCAGGGTTGAACCATAAATGCTGTAAGATATTATATGTCCTGCACTGCCATAAAGATTGGCCATCACCACCAGCACTCCGGTGGCCGCAATTGCCATACCAAGGCCAATTCCGTGCAGGACTGCATTGATCAGTTCCTCTTCATTATAATCGAATTTGCTCATTTCAATCAAAACCTTTCAGGAATGAAATTAAGATACAGCATGATTAATTTTGATAATCACAAGAAAAAATAGCTCTTATAATTTGCCTGTTTTATAATGATATTTACCAAAACTAAAGGGGGTAGACTTAAAATGATAACCGCTAGAATGAAAACTGCAGTATTACTGGGAGCTCTGCTGGGAATAATCTGTATTCTGGGAGCAGGTTACCGGATAGGTTTTGCCGGCAACTGGCTCATGCTCGGGGCCCTCTGGTATAATCGTCTTCTTATGGGGGTGGTCATAGGATTGGCCAGCACCAGCAAGAGAAGAATCGCCCTGATAAGAGGCGCTATCCTGGGTTTGCTGGTTTCTCTGGCTTTCTTTCTTACCACCGAATTTGCTGATCCCCTTACCTTTGGATTAGGAATAGTTTATGGTATTATTATAGACTACCTGGCCAGCAGGCATCAAGGTCTGGCCCAAAAATTCACTGAAAAATTTGCTGCCGGCTCCAATTGAGATTTAAATTAAATTACCTAAAAGCACTGAATTTTTAACAATCAAATAACAATCTTATTATATAAAACCCAGCAGAAAGCACTCGAGACCTTCAGGAGTTCTTTTTCTAACAGATAGAATTAATTTTATAGAGCTAATTTTGCCAGTCAGGCTAAAATCTTAGCGACAGGCAGCTCAATCCCCCATCGAGTTTGCTGAATTCGTCTATCTCAAGGGTGATTATCTGATAAAGCTCAGCGATCATTTTCCGGGTTTTGGGATAGCCTGAGGGGACCAGAATCCTATCATTGATTCTCAGAGAATTAGCGGCATATTCTTCTCCGGCTGGTACAATTAGCTGCTTGAAACTCTGGAATTCCTCGACTTCAGCCAGTTTTTCTGACAGCAGCAGAATTTTATCACCAAGGCAGGAAGCGCCGCTTTTCAGGTGCAGCATATCTTCCGGTATTTCCAGCGGGACAGCAGAATAACCATAGTCAGCCAAGATTTTTTTTAGCTGTTCGGCGCCGGCAGAATTGGTTCGCTCTGAAAGTCCGATATAGAAGGTGTTTTCTATCCGAAGAATATCTCCTCCATCCAGGGTGCCGGGCGGATTAAGTGATTCGATATTATCATAAAAATCTTCCAGACAACTTCTGATTGCTGTCACTTCTCCCCGGCGGCTTTCAGCTCCGGGTCTGGTGATAACTGCCAGATTTTCGGCTGTTATGGCAGTATCTTCCACAAAAACAGAATCGGGGAAATCCTCATCAGCTTTTAATTCGGTAATCTGCAGGCCGCAGGATTTCAATGCCTGAAGGTATTCCCGGTGCTGTTTGACAGCCCGGTGATAATCGGGCTGCACCCCCGGCTGACTGGAAATTCCTCTTACTATAGAACTGGCAGGCTTTTTCACAACTGCCTGAGTAAGTTTTCTCATGATTGCGCCTCCTGGCTGTAAATATTTAGAGAAAGAGGAGATTGAGATGAAACTTTTCCAGAATTTAAAGAAATCGGTGTTTATTTTGCTAATGGTACTGCTGATGTTATTTGCCGGTACTTTATCTTACCGGGGCGCTGCAGCCGGACTGGCAGATTATACTGCAGAGAAAGATACTGCTTATAACTGGCTTCTGGAGGATATTATTGAAAGGGAGGATGGTTCTTCAGCATATTTGATCAGGCTGACCTCCCAGCAGTGGCAGGGTTATATCTTTGAACACCGCCTGGTTCTGATCATTCCAGAAGTTATCAGAACTGCTGACCTGGCTGGACTTTATATTGGAGGAGGCTCCCTGGCTGGCGAAGACGAGATTGACTGGCAGCAGGAATCGGAAGAGATGGAGTTGCTGGCCCGGGCAGCTGTCAAAACCGGCTCGCCCATGGCAATCATTTTTGATGTTCCCTACCAGCCATTATTTGATAATCTGAGAGAAGATGCCTTAATCTCCTATACCTTTGATATGTTTTTGGAAACCCAAAACCCGGAATGGCCTCTGCTGCTGCCCATGACAGCTACGGTTGTCAGAGCAATGGACTGTCTTTCAGAACTGGCAGAGAATTACTTCGGGTTAACCGAGCTAGAATTCTTGATATTTGGGGGCTCCAAGAGAGGCTGGACTGCCTGGCTGACAGCTGCTGTCGATTCCCGGGTTGCCGGAATAGCACCAGCAGCTTATGATAATCTTGGCTTGAAGAAACAGATGGAACATCAGCTAAAAGCCTGGGGGGAGTACAGTCCTCAAATTTCCGATTATACTGCCCGGGGCCTGCAGGAAGAAATGGATACCATTGTAGGTCAAATACTGGTGGAACTGGTTGATCCCTATGAATACCTGGAGGAAATTGCAATTCCCAAATTAATAATAACCGGAACCAATGACCCTTACTGGCCTCTGGATGCCCTCCATCTTTATTATGATGCTCTGCAGGGGCCGGTAAATTTACTTTATATCCCCAATGCCGGGCATGGTCTGGATGACTGGGAAAGAATACTGGCAGCCTATGGTGTCTTTCATTATCAGACTGCTAGAGGCTTGAAACTTCCAGCTGTAGAGGATACTCTGGAGCAGCAGGAAGACAGTCATTTTTTTACTGTTTTTACCGGATTCATGCCGGCTGAGGAAATCAGGCTCTGGCAGGCAGAATCAGCGATGAGAGATTTTCGAGAGGCTGACTGGATGATTGCTGAAACCAGGAAAAACATTGGCAGTACAGAGTTTGAAATTGAGCAGCCGGAGGAGGGCTGGACCGCATTTCTGGCGGAGGTAGTTTTTAGTGATCCTCATGAATTTTCTCTGACAACCCGGGTACATCTGCTTTCTGGAAATCAGCCCTAGCTTTAGACTTCTTGGTTATTTTTTGCTGTGATTTTCTGAATTCTTTCAGGAGAGATTTAAACCTGGACTCCCTCAGTCAAACCTGGATAACAGGTTTTTCTATTAGAGCAGGTAGAACAGTAAAAAATTGCTTTAAAGACGTCATTTTCTTATCTTATGGCCGCTATAGGTAAAAGCATCCTGATTCATGCTGACCTGCTTCTCTTCAATTTCGCCAATAGTATTACCGCATCCCCCGCACTGCAGCAGATTATCTGCAATCTCAGCATCATATAACCGGGTGATGCGGTCTTTGTAACAGCGAAGCACGTTTCCCCTGCCTATCTTTTTGTACTTCATTATTTTGGTCTTGCAGCGAGCACATTTGATAGTGAGCATTAATAAACCCTCCAGTTGTTTATATTATATTCTAAGCAGAATAATATTTCAACAGAGGCAAGCCAGAGATCTTATCTGCCGTAATAATGCCACAAGGGATTATTATCAGATTGACTTCTTGAGGTCAGGAAGAATCAGCTCTACTGCTCTCTATGGAAAAATGAAACTTAAATAGTTACAAAAATAATGAAACTTAAATAGTTACAAAAATAGTGTAATTATGATATAATTAAGTGAATTTTAGGGTTCATAATGATCAGATAACAGGCGAGCATATCAAGAATTTCTTCAGGAGTTCCGGATTCTGCCAAAGAGGAAGCCTGAAATTTTGAAATGGATGAGAGGTTAAGAAGATTACCGCAATTGAAAAGCCAAAGGTGAGTGAATCAATATGGGAGAAAACCAGCCCGAAGGGATGGAAGAATTTTTCGATCTCAGGGCTGAAACCTATGACAGCCATATGTTTAAAAATGTTAATAATTTCCGGGAGTTTTACCAGGCTGTAGCCCGTCCTGTTAAGCCAACAGGAAATAATATTAAAATCCTGGATTTGGGCTGCGGTACCGGTCT
>SLJX01000017.1 GCA_007134885.1 Halanaerobiaceae bacterium | reverse complement strand
TTTCCGCAGTTCAATAAGATTTTCAATAATTTCCCGGGTGTTGTGTATGATACTTCGCTGTCCTTTCTGCTGATAGTATTCCTTTTTGCCGGTTTCCTGCTGACCTTTCAGATAGGTTTTCAGCCCGGCATGAAGATCCCTGAGATGCAGGTGGAGAGCCAGAAAGAGCTTGACTTCCTCGGGATTGAGGTGCTCAAGATATTTGGTATTGAGAATTCTCCAGAGGTCTTCGGCCTTCTCCAGGAATAAATCCTCGTATTTCCTGCTGAGATAATTATTCTTTATCATTTCAAACATCTGCTCTGATTCCAGCTGATAGAGGTCCTCCAGCTTGCTGGCTTTCTGCTCTTTCACAGAATTTTCCAGCTGTTCCAGATCAACTGATCCGGTTGAAATATCAGGTTTAAAGGCGAACATATTGAGTAAAATATCATCCCGCAGGGAATTAAGGGTCCGGGAAAGGATATGTTCAATTTCGTGTTTAACGACCCGCCATCTTTTTCTTTGAGATCTTAAGAGAAGCTGATCAATGATCAGAATGAAAATCACTGCTCCGATCAATTCTACCATTATATCTCCCAGAAATCCTTCTGAGAAAATAAAAAGATAAAAGGAACCTAAAAGAGCCAGAAAGGAAATAAAATATACCAACCAGGGTCTGTTTTCCAGTTTCATAATTTTTACCTCCTGTGTTTTTTTATTGCCAGCGCTTTAAGGTAGGCAAAAATTCCTGCAGCATCGAGCGGGCTTCGTTTTCAGACATGTTTTTGCTGGCATCTACCACATGAGGAACGCAGATTTCAATCATTTCTTCCAGAGAAAGATCTGCAGTGAAAGAACCATCGATATAACACATTTTACAGTAGTCCCTGTTTAGCGATTGATCGGCGTTTGTTCCCAGGAGATCATCGGCTCCGGCCAGAGGCATCCCGCAGCTCTGACAGTAATCAATTGTACCCATTCCCATCACCATCTCCCCTAAAATTAATTTATTTTCCATTCCATCTTATTTTATATTATATCAAAATTTCAGAAATAATACATCTATTTTGTATGATAGCATAAATTTTTTACTATTAATTACAGGATTAAACTCGAGAGGCGAGAATTATAATATCAAATGAATGGGTGATATTAAATTCTTGATCTACAATCTCGAGCTGAAATACTGTTAGAAAGATCCGCTCTTTCTATTTTTGCTTTTTGCTGCAAATTTCCACTGCAAAATTCATCAAACAGGGGGTAGGGAAAATGACAGCCGTACAGAATTTCGCCTAAATCATGGTAGGCAGATTGCCGCTCTTTGGTGTGATAGGAATTATCAGCTATATTTGCCTGGTGATAACGGGGTCGATAATGGTTTTAAACCGCAAAACAAAAGTGCATAAGCCAGATGATTAATAAATTAACCTTATCCAGTTAAACCAATAAGGAATGAAGCGGCTAGAGGTAATATAACAGGCTCAGGATTTATCCGGGATTTACCCGGTAATATTAAAGCGCAGTCGAATTGCCCCCAGGGCCAGGAGGGCTCCGGTCTGATCCAGATTGGTAAAGAGATCCCGCACGCTGATCCTGAAGACATCTTTTTCACTGTAAAGGTGAAAGGCCAGCTGAAGAAGCGCCTGTTCCATCGGAGAAAGAAGTTCTTTAAAGGCCAGCCGGTTGATTTTCATTTCCTGAAAGTCGAAAAATCTGGCCGGATTCTTTCTTACTTTTTTTAAACTGGCAAGCAGATAAAATAGGGCCAGCCTCTCTCTGGCATCGGCTGAAGTTTCGGTTTCGGCAATAAGCCGGTGGAAATATTCTTTATGCTTATCATTAACAAAGAGGAGTGGTTTTTCCTGGACCTGACCGGCGGGCAGACCTTCATGTTCTAAAACATCGGTTAAACCCACCATGTTGTTGGTAAAGCCCTTCATCTTGAGCCCCCCATTCTGGCAATTTTATAGTTCCTGTAGTTTCTGCGATGCTGCTGGTTTATTTTGCCTGTTGTTCTGCCTGATCCTGTTCCTGTAAGTATAAAGGCAGAGGAGATCTATCAAACGGATGTATTAAATATTTTAACAGATGTTTGCCAGTTCTGCAAGAATGTTTAACCGGGCTGAAGCTGTCTGAGAACTGTCTGGCAGTTTCAGGGTCATCTTTTTGAGGGGGGACATCAGTATTTTAACTATTTGATTTTATTGAGCCTGGAAGCTGGTTTTTCTCAGCAGGAAGAGATCACAGTGGCTTAAAAAATTTTGTTATACCAGAGATTAAAGGGGGATTTAAGAAAGTTTAAAAGAGGATTACTATCAATCTTCGGAGGAAAGGGGGTCCAAACAGAATGTCTCAGGCAAAGGTTTATGTCACCAGGAAACTGCCGGCCAGTGCTTTAGACAGAATTGCGGCCAAGCATCGACTGGAAGTTAATCCTCATGACAGGGTGCTTACCAGAGCGGAGCTGGAGGAGGCCATTCAGGGCATCGACGGGCTGCTCTGTCTGCTGACAGATACCGTAGATGAAAAGCTGCTGGAACTAAATCCCGACCTTAAGGTGATTGCCAATTATGCCGTGGGATACAATAATATTGATGTGCCGGCCTGCACCCGCCGGGGTATTCCGGTTACCAACACCCCCGGAGTGCTGGATGAAACCACTGCCGATTTTGCCTGGGCTCTGCTGATGGCAGCAGCCCGCCGGGTGGTTGAAGCTGACCGCTTTACCCGGGCTGGAAAGTTTCAGGGCTGGGGGCCGATGCTGATGCTGGGTGAGGATATCCACGGCCGGACTCTGGGGATTGTCGGCCTGGGCAGGATAGGTCAGGAGGTTGCCCGGCGGGCCGGGGGGTTTGACATGAAAGTTCTCTATCACAGTCGAACCAGAAAAACAAAGGAAGAGGAGGAAAGACTGGGGGTGGAATACCGCAGTTTGCCGGAACTTCTTCAGGAATCAGATTTTGTCAGCCTCCATGTGCCGCTGACCGAAAAGACCCGCTATCTGATTTCCCGGCAGGAGCTGAAACTGATGAAGGAAAATGCTTATTTGATTAACACCTCGCGGGGCCCGGTGGTTGAAGAAGAGGCTCTGATTGAGGCTCTCCGCTCCCGGGAAATTGCCGGTGCCGGTCTGGATGTTTATGAAAAGGAGCCGGAGGTTTCTCCTGGCTTGAAGGAGCTGGATAATGTTGTACTGGCTCCCCATATTGCCAGCGCCAGCCGGGCTACCCGCACCAGGATGGCTGAGATGGCAGTTGAAAATCTGCTGGCCGGACTGGAGGGTCGGGAGATGGAAAATTTAATAAATCCAGAGGCCTTAAAGAAATAGGAGCAGGAGCCTGACTTAGGCTCCAACTGAGCTCCAAGGATATATCACTGTTATATTTTGTTATGCACTTATTTTATTATGTACTAAAGAAATAGCCTGACCGCTCGGGAAAGAGCAAACAGAATGCTAAGGCAATTGAGCAGTGAGATTTTCTGGCTGCCGGTTCAGGCCGGAAACAGCAGTGGCGTTAACTGAATGTTTAAAACTGAATGTCTAATATTTAATGTCCTAAACTGACTGTCCGAATTTAATTTTCCTTCCGGCTGGAGCCCTGCCGGTAGGCTTCAAATTTCTCTCCCACCTTTTTCATCTGGGCTTCGCTTAACAGGGCTGGCTTGCCCATGCTCCGGCATTTAACATAGAGCTCGGCCACATACTCGATCATCTCAGCAGCCTGAAAGGCCTGCTGCAGGCTGGAGCCCACGGCCAGCAGGCCGTGGTTGTCCAGCAGAACGGCATTGTAGCTGCTGCCCAGGGCATTGACGGCATTTTCTGCCAGCTCCCGGGTGCCAAAGAGAGCATATTCCGCCCGGGGCAGCTTATCTCCGGCAAAGCCGATCAGGTAATGAAGAGGCGGGATTTCCTTATTAAGGCAGGAAACCGCGGTGGCGTTAACTGAGTGGGTATGGACCACAGCGCTGACATCCGACCGCTCCCGATAGACCAGCAGATGCAGCTGGTATTCGCTGGAGGGCCTGCTGCTGCCGGCGATTACCTCTTCCTCGAGATTCATCACCACCGTGTCTTCCGGTTCAATTTCCTGATAATCCCTGGCGCTGGGAGAAATCACCATGAGCTCCTTTTCTCGATTAAAAACACTCAGATTCCCCCCGGTGCCGGTGGTCAGATTTCTTTCCAGCAGCAGCCTGCCATATCTGACAACTTTCCTTCTTTCGGTCTCAAGCATGCGAACCTCCTCTTTTCATATAAACCTCTTTATGAATCTTCTTTATTCCTGCAAAACCTCATTTAAGTAAACTTTCCCATGAACTTCCTTTATTTCAGGCAAAACTTCTCTTTTAAATATCTTTAAGTAATTTCAAATACTTCCCAAGCAACTTATAAGTACTTTCCAAGTACCTTTAAGTAACTTCAAAAAATTTAAGTGCCTTACAGGAAGTCTAAATTGAATTCCAAGAACTCCCAAATACCTTTAAGTGCCTTCCTGCCAGCTGTTGAGGTATTCAATCTGGGCTTGGGTCAATTTCTGATGTTTCATGCCTTTACTGGCCAGCTTAATGCGGGCAATTTCGTTGTCGATTTCAGCCGGCACCTGATAGACCCGGTCTTCCAGCTTGTCCTGATTATCAAAAAGCCACTTGCTGGAGAGAGCCTGGCCGGCAAAACTCATATCCATTACACTGGCAGGATGTCCCTGGCCGGCGCAGAGATTAACCAGTCGGCCTTCAGCCAGAATATACACTTCCTGGCCTTCTGGCAGCTGATATTTAACCACATGTTCATTAACATCCTCGCTGGCGGTGGCATTCTCCTCCAGCCAGTCCAGGTTAATCTCAACATTAAAATGACCGGAATTGGCCAGCACCGCTCCATCCTTCATGCTGGCTATATGCTCGCCATCGATTACATGTTTGTTGCCAGTGGCGGTTACAAAAATATCACCAATTCTGGCGGCCTCGGCCATATCGGTGGCGTTAAAGCCATCCATACAGGCCCTTAAGCTCTTGATGGGATCAGTTTCCACCACATGCACCCGGGCATTTAGGCCGGCGGCGTCCCGGGCAATACCTTCACCACAGTAGCCGTAGCCGACCACGACAAAATCTGTGCCGGCAATCATCCGGTTGGTGGCCGTCATCAGTCCGGTAATGGTCGATTGGCCTGTGCCGTAGTGATTATCAAAGAGATGCTTGATCTGGCTGCCGTTGACATCGACAGCGGCAAAGGGGAGCGCTCCGTCTTTTTCCATGGCTCTGAGCCTGATGATGCCGGTGGTTGTTTCCTCGCAGACCCCCAGAAAACCAGGAAATTCTTCCTCGAGCTCGTTCAAATAGTAGATTGTCATGTCACAACCGTCATCAATGATAACCTGAGGCTCAATTTCTAGACATCTGGCTATGTTCCGGTAAAAATCAGTTTCGGAATCCCCGCGTTTACCATAGGTGACGATGCCGACCTCATTGAGATAGGCCACCACATCATCCTGGGTACTCAAAGGGTTGGAGGGACAGAGGCGAACTTCTGCTCCACCGGCAGCCAGAGTCTCCATCAGCAGAGCTGTCTCGGTGGTGATATGCAAACAGCAGGATATTTTTTTACCTGCCAGAGGACGGCTGCGGGACCAGTCCTCTTTGATCCGGGAAAGAACCGGCATTTCCTTGCGGTCGAAATCCAGCCTTCTTTTACCCCGTTCAGCCAGACTTAGTTTTTCCATTATTTAAGTCATTCCCTTCTTTGATTTTTTAGTTTAGAAAGCAGCAGCGTAGTACTCTGTTTATTCATAAATGGAGATTATCAAGCGATGAAGTTTATCCAGTCTAAAGAAAATTTACTGATAATTGTTGAGCGATTCTTTTGAAGATAACTGCTGGTGATACATTTGCAGTTAGAGTTTTGTGTGATTAACTTGTAGATTACTGTTGGTGATCCATTTGCAGTTAGCTGTTTTGTGCGATACATTTGTAGATAACTGCTGATGATTAACTTGCAAATAACTGTTGTACGACTTCATTGTATTTCAGTCCAGCCTGTCAGCCTTTTCTCGGACAACTTCACTGTACATTTTCTGATAGTAATCCTCCAGCATTCCGGCAGCACTGAAAAGATCCAGGGTGGTGGCAATACTGTTTTTCATTATCTCCCGCCATTCTGATTTATCATCATAGTAGACCGGGAGCACTTCTTCCAGCAGCACCTGATAGAGGGCTTCAAGGTCATGCTTATCCTGTTCCCGAATAGTATCGGCCTCATAGCCATCTCCAAACTGCCAGCCGTTATAACCGTGCTGGCAGGCTTCTGGCCACCAGCCATCGAGAATACTGAGGTTGGGAATTCCATTCATGGCAGACTTCATGCCGGAGGTACCGCTGGCTTCCTTGGGGC
>SLJX01000141.1 GCA_007134885.1 Halanaerobiaceae bacterium | reverse complement strand
CATGATAATACATATAAAAAAAGCCATGATAATACATATAAACATAAAAAAGAGCAGCCCTGATAGACTGCTCTTTTTAAATATTATATCTGTATCTGTTCTAATTTCTAGGAAAACTTTGGTTTTTGGGTGGCAACAAAATTTTGGGAGACAGCAATATTTAGGAGGCCAGCAATATAAAGCTGCTTACTTTAATCCTGGCGTTCTCCTGTCACACTATTGTGTTGATAACAATGGGAAGTTCATAACTACTGCTGGCCAGCTCTTCTACTGTTACATTCTGAAGACCAAAATCATCATCAAAATCATCAAAGTCCTCTTCCTCAGGAACTCCACAGGCGGCTACGGCAAATACAACCAGGGTTAGTACCAGAGCCAGAGCAACAAACTTATAATATTTTTTCATTTTCCACACCTCCATAGTTTTTTGCCAAGCTTCATTATCTTGCAACTATAATTTACCACATAAATGTGTGAAGGTAATGGAGAAAAAATGAAAAAATAGTGTTTCATTTCAAAAATTTTATAGAAATATTTTTGAAATTTTTGTGAAGGTAAAAACTTCAGTGAAAACCCTGAGAATACCCGGGAATAACCAATCAACTTAGCTGAAAAAAAATTTACTGTGAATATAATTTAACCCCGGAATTTCTTATCTGGAATTTTTTTTAAAGATAATCTTTAATTTTTTCAATATAATCATTACCGACAGCATCATCTGATACTAAAGAAATCTGTTCCGATCCAGTAACACCGATACCAATCTCTGCTGCCCGGGCAAGCTGTTCCAGTTCAAAGGTGGGGGTATTCATGATAACATCGGTGGAACCCAGCTCCTTTAAAATGGCAACACCGGTGGCATCCAGGGCTACCGGGTCGGAGCCCACCAGAGTTACATTTGCCTGAACTCTTTCTCCTGAAGAGGGACCTCCGCTGGTAAAGGCCTCGACACCATCGATGAGATAGATATCGGGCTGATAGGCCAGGCTAATTTCAGCGATCCTATCCCTCATCCGTTCGGAGCCGTGCAGCTCATTCATGTAGTCAGTTCCTGTATTGGGGATTATTCCTACTGCCAGTTTCAGGGCCATGGTAAACTGCCCCCCGAACTGATGGGTTTTCAGGCAGCCGGCAGCCACTATGTTATCAACCTCCTGCAGGATCCGGGGGACGTGGAATCCATCATTCCAGGTAAGCTCATCCTGCTGAAAATGAATCAGCTCATCATCTCCCAGCTGATCAAAATTGATTACTTCCACTCCCTTCTCAGCTGCCAGTTTAAAAATACCCTTTTCTTTCATAACTTCTTCAGTATCGGGTGGACCACTGCGTTCTCCGATTATTACTTCTGCTGCTCCTGCTTCCCATAATCTGTCGATAATGGCTGTCAGGGTATCATTATGGGTCGAGCCCGGAGCAGGGTCTGCCGTGTTGAAATTGGGCTTAATCAGTACCCGGTTTCCGCTGACATCCGGCAGCGGAACAAGATCAAAGGCTCTATCTACGGCCTGACCGCGATTACCGTCAACTATCACTCCCACAGTGGCTTTGTTTTCTGCTCTAGCAGCGGTTGAATTCCAGGAAAGAAAGGGGAGAAAACTGATGCCTGCTAAAAATAATCCCGAATTCGTGATAAAATCCCGTCGATTAATTCCCTGCTGAACCTGTTGAAATAAAGAATTTTTCACGGCTTCTCATCCCTCCTGTTCTGTTATAAAAGTTCTTACTGGATCAATTTTTATTGATAAGGTTGTGAAATTGAGTTAATTACAAATAATATCGATAATACTGATAATACAAATAATACCGCTAATACCGCTAAAACTAATATTAATGATAATACGAATAATACTGATAATACCGATAAAACTAATAATACCGATAATACGATAAATCTAATAATACCGACAGTAAGGATAATACTGATAGTACCAACTGTAACGCTGAGATACCAAAAGTTAAATCTGCTTTAATTTTATCAAAATTGCCCTGTTTAATCAATTTACAATCAAATACTAAACTGATATCATATAACCATATAATTATCTTAGAAGTTTATTAAGTTTGTTTAAATTCAAATAGCTCAAATAGCAGACTTGTTATCTTCTATTAATTCAGTTAATTTGCTTTTCTTAATTTTTTTGCTTAGTTTTTTTACCTGAGAGTTTCAGCAGTCTCAACAGGAGAATTTAAAATATTGGGGGGATTTAATTGGGAAAATTAGACTGGATGGATGTTTCTGACCTGTCCTTTAATGCTCTGCTTTTACTGGAAAAGATGCATCTTGATTATCTGCCAAAAATGGATATACCCCGGGAAGAACTGGCTGTTGCTCTTAAGGGAAATCCTGCAGTAGAGTGGTACCTGCGAAATAAAACGGCAGGGCTTAATTCCTGGCTGGATGCTGTTAAAGAGGAAAATGCAGGCTCAGCTCCTACCCGGGAAAGAATCCGTCAGGCCGAGATTGAAGTTCTGGAAAACATGAATGACTGGCTGGTATATGTGGTAAATCCGGAAAAATATGATCAACAGAGTTTTTTAGCCTGGGATTCCCGGGAATTAAGAGAGATTGCTGATTTTCAAAATAAAAGAGTGCTGGACCTGGGCGCCGGTACCGGTCGGCTGACCCTGGTGGCAGCTCAAGAAGCAGCAGAGGTTTTTGCGGTGGAACCGGTTACCAGCCTCCGGGAATATTTGAAGAAAAAATCCCGGGACCGGGGTTATAGCAATATTTATGTTGTTGATGGTCTGATAGAAGCCATACCTTTTCCCGGAAACTTTGCTGATATTATAATGGGGGGTCATGTTTTTGGTGAATGCTGTCTTCAGGAATACCGCGAGATGTTGAGGGTAGTTAAACCGGGAGGAAAACTGGTTCTTTGTCCCGGTAATAATGACTGCGACAATGAGATTCATGAATTTCTGGTTTCCCGGGGTTTTCAGTGGTCTTCTTTTCTGGAACCCGGTGATGGAGAGAAGCGCAAATACTGGAAAACAGTGGTAGGCAGCTCTCGAGAGAAAGGGTGACTCAAATGAAAGAGATAACTTTAACCGATATGGATTTAGATCTTACGCCTGAATTTTTACTTGATAAAATTAATTTTAACCGGGGCGGCAAAGAGGCTGAAATGATTCAGCAGATGGCTGAGGAAGCTGTCGAAGTTGCCTCGCCTAAAGGTCTTTATAGCATTGCTTATATTGAAAACAAATCTGAGGACCGGGTTGACATTGAAGGAGTAACCTTTACCAGCCGGGTGCTGAGAGTGAATCTGGCTGATGCTCAGAGAGTTTTTCCCTTTGTGGTTACCTGCGGTCAGGAACTGGCAGAGTGGGCTCTTAAATATGAGGATATCCTGGAAAATTACCTGGCCGACAATATCATGGAGATCTATCTTGATGCAGCCCGTGATTTCCTTGAGCAGCATATTTCAGATAATTACAATCCCGGGAAAATTTCAAAAATGAATCCCGGCTCTTTAAAGGACTGGCCCCTGAGTGAACAGACCAGCCTGTTTGAGCTTTTGGGGGATGTCACCGGCAAAATAGGGGTTGAGCTGACCCGAACCTATCTGATGAAACCAATAAAATCTACCTCGGGAATCTGGTTTCCATCTGAAGTTGATTATAAAAACTGTCAGTTATGTCCTCGTCAGGACTGCCCCAGCCGAAAGGCTGAGTACCAGGAAGGACTTTATCAGCAGCAATATCAGGACGGCTAAAAAGCAGAAATTTTATTTAAATATTTGTGAAAAATTTGCCGAATAATAATATATGCTGTAATATAATGAAGAATAAAATGTAAAGAAAACAAAAATTAGGTATATAGTCTCATTTTCAATTATATTAAAAATATTGTATATTTATAATCCACAAATGCAGCACCACTATCAACTGCATGTATGCCTGGAATCTGGCAAATAAATTTGACCGGGAACTGGAGATTCAGTTCACCTGGAATAGCAATGGCAAATATGCTGGAAAAGCTGGTAAAATTCAATATTAGCCGGAGTAAAAACCCTGTCAGAGCGGCTGCAATTTTATCAGCAAGCAAGAATTTTATTGAGAGAGATAGGGATTCCAGTTAGAGAGTGAAAACTTTTTGTTTTCTAGATTTAAAAAATTTATAAAATTTATTGATAGGAGCCAGGGTATTAGCAGCTGTACTCTTGCTTTTTTATTTTGAAAAAGTTGTTTGCAAGGAAACACAAGTTATTTAACTGCATCAAAGTCAAATTTGACCAGGAAATGACCGGGAAGTGACTGATGCCAGTAATATTTTTGGTATAATTATTTTAATTCTTAAAATAATGGCAATCAATCGACCCAACCAGATAATTTTCTGGTTCAACCGGTCAATTTATAGGTAATGTCAAAAAACCTATGACAATAACTGTTGAGAGGTAATGTCAATAGATCTATGAAAGAACACTTTAAGATGAGGAGGTGAAGAATATGCCGAGATATATAGTAACCCATTCAATTCCTATGACAGAGAATAATCTTAAGGAATTTGCCGAAGTAAATTTCCCGGAAGGTGTCAGCTGGAAGCAGACTTTCTGCAGCTTTGACAATGATAAATTCTTCTGTGAATGGGAAGCTCCTGTTGAAGAGGTGCTGGAGCAGATTTTCCAGGAAGCAGAAGTGCCCTTTGATGCAATTTATCCTGTGAAAATTTTTGACCCTCTTATCCCTGGTCTTAAGTGACATCAGAAAAAAGCAAATATAGTGGCATTTAAAACAAAGTAAATAAACCAAGTAAACTTTAAATTTCCCACCTCCTGTTAAAACCAGGAGGTTTTTTTTAAGCTTAAATTTTGCAGGAGATATAAATTTGAGAAGCAAGTATATATTAAAGGAAACCGGACTAATATTAAAGGAAACCAGAATATTTTTTAAGAGCTCTGAAGGGGGCAGGCCGCGGTGAAAAAATATATGGAAAAACATGAAAGCTATCTGCGGGAACAACTGGCAGAAACCAGGGAAGATAGAAGTGAGGCAAAGACTGGAGTAAATTTATCCGGATTGCTGAAGTATCACCGACAGCAGATTGAGTTCATGCAGCATGAAAGGTTGATTCATCTGCTGGTAATGGCTCTAACTATTCTGGCCTTTCTTTTTTCCTCGGCACTCTTATATCTGCTGCAATCAGCTGCTGCAGCTCTACTCTGGATCATACTGTTAATATTAACAATCTTTTATATCAGGCATTATTACTTTCTGGAGAATACCCTGCAGTCCTGGTATAGACTGGCCAATACTCTGGAGAAAGAGGTTACCGGAATTGCAACAAATCTGGCTGATCTGTAATTAAATTAAAGGTTACTTATTGCTTAATTAACAGTAATGATGCTTGAATGAATTTTTAGCTTCTCTAATGCTTTTTATCTTATAGTTCCGCAATGTTTTTTCTTATGGTTCCGCTGTAAAAAGTCATTTTACCGGTGATTTGATTGACAGGATGTTAGATATGACGGTGATTATAATGACCTGATCATAACTTGAAAAAATTAATATTTTTAGGAGGTGCCCTGATGAATTTTGAAATCGAAGGTAATTCAGCTTTAATTACCGCTTCCAGCAGAGGGCTGGGTAAAGCTGCTGCCAGGTCGCTGGTGCTGGAGGGCGTCAATGTGGTGGTTAACGGCAGAAATGAAGAGAATCTCACTAAAACAGTTGAGGAATTAAATAACTTAAGCGGCGGCAGAGTTATTGGTCAGGCTGGAGATATCACCAAAAAAGAAGATATTGCAAAGCTGGTGGAAGTTGCCTATCAGGAGTTTGGCAGGCTTGATCATCTGGTGACTTCGGCTGGAGGACCGCCTGATCTTCTCTTTGAAGAAACATCAGATCAGGACTGGTATGAATCCTTTGATCTGCTTGTTATGAGCGTGGTACGGCTGGTCAGAGAGTCGCTGAAATATCTCAGGGAGGGAGAGGGCGGCACTATAGTCAATATAACTTCGATCAGTGTCAAAGAAGCAATTCCCGGTCTGGTGCTCTCCAACTCGGTACGGATGAGTGTAATCGGCCTGATGAAAACCCTGGCCAGGGAACTGGGTCCGGAAATCAGAGTTAATGCTATTCTTCAGAGCGCCCATGAGACTGACAGAATTACAAATCTGATTGAATCCGGTCTGGCAGGAGATAAATTTTCCTCTTATCAGGAGGGACTGGATTTTTATGCAGAAGATGTGCCGCTTAAAAGAATAGGACAGCCAGAAGAACTGGGCGATCTGGCAGCCTTTCTTTCTTCTCCCCGCTCCAGCTATCTTACCGGGGCAGCGATTCCCCTGGATGGAGGCAGCAGCAGATCCAATCTTTAGTTTCTCTGCCAAAAACTGAAATTTATGTTATAATACTAATAATTCTTGTAAT
>SLJX01000169.1 GCA_007134885.1 Halanaerobiaceae bacterium | reverse complement strand
GGGAAACCAAACTGCCCTTTAGTTATAACCTTGGTTCCTGGCAGCCTGATTTAGCCATTAATATTATTGTTGACCATTATACCCTGGTAATCTTTGCTGCTATGGGCCTGATAACCCTGCTGAGTGTTATTTATTCCCTGACAGAAATCACCCGAAATAAAGCAAAATTTTATCTGCTGTTAAATGTACTCTTTGTTGGCACAGCTGGCATGGTTATGACCGCTGATCTTTTTAATCTTTATGTATTTTTTGAAATAACCTCAATCAGCTCCTATGCCCTGGTTGCCTATAATGATAAGGATATCAGCCTGGAAGCAGCTTTTAAATACCTGATGCTTGGCACAGTCAGTGCAGTATTTTTGCTGCTGGCAATAATTTTAACCTATATGGCCACAGGAACCTTAAACATGGTTCTTATACCTGAAAGACTGGGTAATCTGCCTGTTCTGACCCGACAGATATTAATCGCTTTTTATTTAATCGGACTGGGAGTCAAATTTGCCATTGTTCCTCTGCACACCTGGCTGCCAGATGCCTATGTTGGTGTCCCCATTACCTATAATGTCCTGTCTTCAGCTCTGATTATTAAAACCCAGTTCTTTGTTCTGATGAGAATTCTCTATATTTTCTTCGGGCTCAATTTTCTCCAGAATAACATGATATCAACTATTCTGCTGGTCTGGGGAATCTTTTCTATGCTCTTCGGTCACGCTGCTGCCTTTCAGCAGAATAATCTCAAAAGATTACTGGGTTATTCAACTATAGCCCAGATGGGCTACGTTATTATTGCTTTCAGTCTGGGAACTCCGGCTGGAATTCTGGCCGGAAGTTTTCATATGATAAATCATGGAATAATGAAGGGAGCTATTTTCTTTGCTGCCGGTAATCTCCATAAAGCAGCTGGGAGTTATCAATTAGATAAAATGCAGGGGATGGCCGATATTATGCCAAAAACCTCTTTAATATTTGTCTTAATTCTCTTATCAATGGTTGGGATCCCTCCCCTGAGCGGTTTTGCCAGTAAATGGCTGATTCTGGAGGCTTCTCTGGAAGCTGGATATCTGCTCCCCGCTTTTATGATAATACTGGGCAGTTTTTTATCTCTGGGTTACTACCTCAGCATAATAATCAACATCTATACCGGAGAAAAGAATTTTTCAGATAATTTACCTGTAGGAGTTGCCGGCTTAAAAATAAATGAAATTATACCGGCAGCTGTTCTGACAGCTGTTTGTATTGTTCTCGGTTTTTACCCAGCAGTATTAACTGGTTTAATCGCCCGGGCTCCCGAATTTCTTCTGCAACAGCTCAACTTCATAAATATAATAATCGGTGGTTAGTGTATAAAAGTAAGGAGGACAGTTTCATGCTGAACCCAGGCTTTCCATTGATATTTGCTGCCCTGCTGTGTTTCTTCTTTAAATCCAGGAAAATAAGGTATTTATTTACTTTTGGAGCCTTAATTATTTCTCTGGTGTTAATGTTAACCTTACCGAGAAATAAAATTCTGGCAGCTGCCAGCTTTTTAGACATGGAGCTTATTCTTAATTATATTTCTCTATCTTCCAGAAATATAGGGATAATATTTAGCCTGTTTGCCCTCCTTGTTCTAATATATGGTTATAGATTACTATCTTTGGCTTCACTTAATTTGCTAAACATATTTGTTGGTTCCTCAATTGCCATTCTTTTTGTGGGAGATTTCATTTCATTTTTCTTTTTCTGGGAACTTATAACTGTTGCTGCTTTCTTTTTGGTCTATGACAAAATGAAAGAAAAGCTTCGTTATATCGCAGAATATTATATTATAATCCATGTGCTCGGGGGATTGAGTCTGCTTTTTGGTATAATCCTGAATTATAATTATACCGGCAATATTATTCTCACTCCGCCGGAAGCCGGTTTGGTCTTCTTTATTTTTGGAATAGCCATCAAAATAGGTTTTCTCGGCTTTCATGCCTGGATTCCAAAGACTTATGCGGCAATTCCTTTTCAGCTGGCAGTTTTAATGGCTGCCTATACCTCAAAAGTTGGGGTTTATGCTCTTTATAGAATAGTTGAACTGGAAACTAATTTAATTGCCTATCTTGGCCTGCTGAATGCCCTGGGAGGAATTTTGCTGGCAATTTTTCACTCCCATTTAAGAATCATTATTTCCTACTCCATAATAAGTCAAATTGGCTACATGCTTGTTGGTATCGGCCTGACCAATAATATCGCTGTAACAGGAGGCATATTCCATCTAATAAATCATATTTTATACAAGGGGCTTCTCTTTATGATGGCCGGCACAATTTTCTATTCCACCGGATTTGAAAATCTTACAGACCTGGGTAACCTCTGGAAAAAAACTCCTGTTACTTTTCTGGCTGGAATTATTGCCACTCTTTCCATAGCTGGATTTCCTTTTTTCAATGGATATCTCAGTAAAGCCCTGATTAAAGCAGGCCTTGACAGCCAGCTGCTCTACTACGGATTACAGTTAGCCGGAGTTGGAACTTCTCTAATTTTTATAAAAGTGCTTTATTTTGCCTTTCTCTGCAAAAATAATAATCCTGATATTATTAAGATACCTCCTCTCTCAATGAGACTGGGTATGCTTTTAATATCTGCTTTTATGATGTTAACAGCCTGGAATCCAGCAGGAATAGAAAGATTATTCCAGATAACCCCGGCTGTCGATTATTTTTCTGGTTCCAGTATATTCAGTGGTATTATGCCTTTTCTCATTGCCTTACTGCTTTTCCCCTTACTTAAAAAATATATATCACCTCATCCCGAAAAGGTTTTTCAAAGAGATTTCTTCATGAAGCTTGGTTATTCTTTTATCAATTTAGATAAAAAAATTTCTCGGATTCATTCAGGAGACTTAATCAGGTATCTCTCCTGGTCCTTGCTGGCTCTTTTAATATTACTTATGGTCTTTCTTCTGGCAGGCTGAAGGTTATTTTGCTTTTAATTTTCTGGATTGCTGCCTGAATTAAGTAGATTTAAATAGTTTAGCCAGAAGTTCTCTCGATATTGTTATTCCGGGAAAATATGCTTGTAAAAGAAATATAACTATGATAAAATTATAGACGTATGTTAAAATATTAACTAACCTTTGGCAGCCTGGCAGCTGACAGCATACTTTTTAGTCACCTGATTATTTTACATAGGAGGTAGTATATGAAAGTAAAAGAGATCTTAAGTTTATCTCTTATCCTGTTCATTTTTTGGCTTGGACTGACTGCTTCTCTCCAACCCCAGGAATTGATTGTGGGAGCAATTATTTCTATAATTGCAGCCTTTTTTTCTACTGAAGTACTTCTGGGCAGAGGCATGAGCTGGGGAGAAGGTTTCCCACCCAGTTTCAGGGGAGTTATATTTACCCTGTATTATTTCCCAATCTATCTCTGGTATGAAATTAAAGCTCATTTTCAGGTAATAAGCATCATCCTTCATCCCAGGCTCCCTATAAAACCAGGAATTGTCAGGGTTCCCACTGAACTTGATAGTAATTACAGGATAACAGGACTGGCAAACTCCATCACCATGACTCCCGGGACTTTAACTGTGGATATTGATGAAGATGAAGCTCTGCTCTATGTTCACTGGATAGAGATTGAATCTACAGAACCTCATAAAATTAGAGAAGCACTTGCCGTTCCCTTTGAAAAATACTTGAGGAGGATGCACGAATGATACTTTTGCTGGTTATCGGGGTTATTTTTTTGGCCACTGCTGGATGTATTATCAGGGCTCTTCTGGGCCCCACCAGTTCAGATCGGGTAGTTGCCATTGACAGCCTTTCTTCCTTAATGGTGGCAGCTCTGGTAATTTTAGGAGTACATTATCAGGCCGTTATTTATTTAGATGTTGCTCTTATTTATGCTCTGCTGGCTTTCATTGGAACTCTTTCTATTTCTAAGTACCTGGAAGGAAAGGATGTGGGAATGTGATAAACCTGGTATCCTATTTTCTGTTTATTATCGGTTCCTTCTGCATATTAACCGGTTCTCTAGGATTATTAAGACTGCCTGATGTCTATAACCGGCTGCATGCCAGCACAGTTATTGTTGTAGGCGGCACTGTTTCCCTTATCCTGGGAGCAGGCTTACTCAATGGAGCAGACAGTTATTTATTAAAATCTCTGGCAATTATATTTTTTATTTTCATCACAGTCCCCGCCGGCTCCCATGCCATTTCCCGGGCTGCCCATCTTCGGGGTGTTAAGCTTGATAAGAGCAGCGTGATAGACGAACTGGAAGAAAGAGAGAGATCAGCAGGTGAATGGTAGGCTGGATAATTTGGGGGTAATAAAATAATGGAATCAATCTTTTTAAATATATTGCTGGTGCTGGTATTCCTTTTTTATTTGATTGCTGTTAAAGTAAAGGATTTGCTCTATGCCATTATTATTCTGGCTGCCGGCAATACTGCTCTAGCAGTTATTTTTTATGTCCTGCAGGCCCCTGATATAGCTTTAACCCAGGCGGCTGTAGGAGCAGGGGTTAGTACAGTTCTACTTGTCAATGCTGTTAACAAAACCAGGAGGAAAGAATAATGCAGGAAAAATTTGCTTTATCTCTGGCTGTGATTGTGGGGCTTTTTCTCATACTGGCTTTATATTCCGGGGCCCCATCCTTTGGTTCATTTCCCGACCGCCCGCTGCTGGATACCGAGGACAATACCATCCCCAGCATTGGATTCCCAATTCTGGAGGGTGCCCCTGAAAAACCACCCGATGGTTTAGGTGTTCCCAATGTTGTAACCGGTGTCCTCTGGGGATATAGGGCCTATGATACCATGGGAGAGGCTACAGTGTTATTTACCTCGGTTGTCGGGGTAATAATGCTGGGTTCTCATACCGGTATGTTATCACTTTGTAAGGTTGTTGGCATGACAGTAATAGTCAAAACAGTTGCCAGCCTTTTAACTCCCTTTCTCTTTCTTTTTGGAGGATATATAGTGCTCTATGGACATCTGACACCTGGAGGAGGTTTTCCTGGAGGGGTAATTATTGCTGCAGCCATGACAATTATTCTGCTGGCCTATGGGGTTCGTTTTGCCTGCAGCAGAATTGGTTTTATTCCCTGTGAAATGGGAGAAGAGCTCGGGGCTATTATGATAGTTGTTATTGGTATAGCCGGATTCTTTACCGGAACCTACTTTTTACAACCCTGGGCATTTTTCGGGGAACTGGGTGATTTATTAAGCAATGTCAAAATAATCATCTTAAACTTTGCAGTCGGTCTGAAGGTTGCAGGTGGAATGCTGCTTATTATCTATACTTTACTTACATCCTTTGGTGGTGAATAATATTGAGTTTAAATTATCCCGTGGTTGTCTTGCTGATTGTTCTTGGAATCTACTGTATTTTAAGCAAACGCAATTTAATTAAAATTGTCATTGGACTCTCCATTATGACTGATGGTGTTCATCTTTTATTGATTTCTCTGGGTTATCGGGTTGATGGAATAGCCCCGATTGTTCCCCGGGCTATGCTGGAAAATTTTTCAGAGATTGCTGAAAGAGCTGTGGACCCCGTACCGCAGGCTCTGGTCTTAACTTCAATTGTTATTAATGTCTGTATTCTGGCTCTGGCTCTTTCTCTAACCATTCACACCTTCAGGAATTATGGAACTATCAATCCTTACAAAATAAATGAACTTAAAGAATAAAATGCCTGATAATTTTTTCTTTTTATAACAAATCTTTTTAAAAAACTTTTACCATTGAACTGGCTGAGAAAGGACGGATTTAAATTGCCTATTGATTTTTTTCATTCACCAATTTTGGTAATTATACTCCCTTTGATAGGAGGTTTCATTACTCCAGGAATTAGTTTAATTGCTGACCGGTTTAAAAAGACAATATATAGAGATTATCTTGTCTTTGGTTTTATGGCAGCCACCATCTTCTTTATCATTAACACCGCTATTTATACCTGGGGTGACATTTACGTATATCCTCTGGGGGGCTGGCTTCCTCCCTTAGGTATCAGTGTGGTAATTGATGGTCTGGGTGTTTTAATCGGCCTGATAGTTGCCAGCATCAGCCTGCTGGTGCTGTATTACTCACTCCGCTACATGAAAGATGCTAAAAGACTTTCTCAGTTTTATACCCTGATGCTATTTTTAATTGCTGGAATGGTGGGCGTAGCATTTACCGGAGATATATTTAATCTCTATGTTTTTTTTGAGATTATGTCAATAGCTTCCTATGCTTTAATAGCTTTCTATCGAACCTCTTACTCTATCGAGGCATCTCTGAAATACATAATAATTGGTTCGCTGGGAACAGGTTTTATCCTGACCGGAATAGTGCTGCTCTATGCTATGACTGGTACTTTGAATATAGCTGATCTGGCAGTTAGAATGTCAATCATAAGCGGTGAGGGCTTTCCCCTGCTTTCTCTACTTG
>SLJX01000096.1 GCA_007134885.1 Halanaerobiaceae bacterium | reverse complement strand
TTAATCAGGTTAGAAATTCTCTGGTGGAGGAAAGTTTTGAAAAAAAGGATATAAAAACTACCAGATTTAATGTCAATACTGAATATGAGCGGGTCAAGGTTAGCCTGGGAGAGGAGAAAAGTGTCTTTAAAGGTTACCGCTGTAATCAAGATCTTTATATTGGTTTTCCGGCTGAGACAAAAAAACTCAGCAGAGTCTTGCAGGCTCTGACTGACTGCCCGGCCAGACCTGAATTTTCTATCAGATATTCCATAAAAAATCAGGAGAAAGCCAAAGAAAAGCTTTTAAGTAAAGCTGTTAATGATGCTTTTGCTAAAGCAAAGGTGCTGGCAGAAGCCGGCAGGGTAAAACTGGGTGAGATTGTCCGCATCGATTATGACTGGTCGGTGGTGAGATTTGAAAGATCTTATTATTCAATGAAGGAAATTTCTAGCAGTTGTTCGGTTCATGAAGCCGGCCTGGATTTTCAGCCTGATGATATTGAGGCCAGTGATAATGTTAGTGTTGTCTGGGAGATTGAGTGATTATATTTAATCTGGATTTGATTTCATAAAATCTGCATTACAAATTGAACAGGTAAAATATCAGCTTTCTGAGCTGACTTAATAGTCCAAAAAAATGCACCCCGAAAATCACCTGAGTTAGACTGCTTAAGTGAGTTTCGGGGTGGAGTTCTCTCTGCTTCTTTATTTGATTTTTCGAGAAAATTAACTCTGGTTTTTGATGTTTACTGGTGCTTGGAGGTGCTTATGGGATTCTTATAGGTGCTTTCGATTGCTTATTGCTTATAGACGTTTTCGCGTGCTTTCAAGTGCTTATTGACGCTTACAGTTTATTATTTACGCTTATAGGTTCTTATGGTTGTTTTTACGTGCTTTCAGGTGCTTATGAGGTGCGATTTTTAGTTGCGGCCTTATTCAGAAATGGCCGGGGGATCTGTGACCATGAAGTTAAAGTCTACTCCAGGCTCAACTTCTCCCCAGGGCATTTCCATATCTCTAACTGCTATATGACGCAGCCAGTAACCTTCAGCTCCAGGGGCACCGCCATGTCCGGCATCTACTGATTCTGCTTCCAGCTGGTGGAAATGAACGAAGCCGGGGATATCTGGCTGAGCTTCAGCGGTAAACCGGCCTCTGATGGCATCGCCTACATAGATCAGCTCTGCTCCTTCTTCATCTACCGGGCGATCATAATGCAGGAACATTGCTCTGCCTCTGCCCAGATCAATCCAGAGGTGATCCGGCAGGGGAGGATCCATGGGCCAGTCAACTCTCCACTCCCAGTCGGTGGCAGAAGCCACATCATAAGTCTCAAAGATATCCAGGTCATCGAACTGAGCTGGAGGTTCGGTCGGCATGAAATCAAAATCTACTCCAGGCTCGACTTCACCCCAGGGTCTTTCTAAATCCTGGACTGCTATATGGACGAGCCAGTAGCCCTCATCACCTGCTTCACCTCCATGACCTGCCTCAGGTGATTCGGCAGAGAGCTGATGAAAGTGGGTGTAGGCGGGGTTGGTCGGTCTTTCTTCAGCAAAGAAGCGGCCTCTAATAGCCAGTCCTACATACATGAGGTTTTCATTGAGAAAATCAGGGTCAAAGGGATCATCAACATCCTCCAGGGACTGATTGAAGTGGAGAAACATGGCTTCTTCTCCTCCACCTAAGTCAACCCAGAGATGATCCGGAAGTGGGGGATCCAGCGGCCAGTCTCCTGTCCACTGCCATTCTGTAATAGAACCGGTTCTGGCTTCTGCCACGCCTGAAAATCCAGCAAAAAGCAGCAGCATAAGCGAAAGAATCAGGATAGAGCTTATCGAACTCTTAAAAAGTTTCACTTTAACCTCTCCTTTCTTTTTTGATGATTTTTGCTAATTATACCTTTTATTAGTGCTTTTTACTGATTATACTTTTCAGTTGATGGTATCTTTTTGACGGTATCTAACTAACTTTTTGGCGATTTCTAGTTCTTTGATGGTATTTACTTTTTGATGATTTCTAGCTCTCTGATGATCTTGAAAATATTTTTCTTTTATTCAGCTTCTCCAGAATTATCGATTTCACCAGTCTCTTCACCGTCGTCAGTTTCTTCAGGTAATTCTCCTACTATTATACTGCCTATCATCTCAACTCCCTCATGGGGAAGGCAGACCAGATAAAGCTCCTGTTCTTCATCAGGCATGGTTACTGTGACTGACTTTTCCTCACCGACACTTAAGGAAATATCAACTACCGCTTCTTCCCTCTCGGTCCTTGAATGATAGACCGTGAAGGTATGAAAGGCCGAGCTGGGATTTTTAACGGTAAATTTTATTTCCTCACCGGGCTCAACATTTATTACCTCAGGCTCAAAGTAAAAATTATGTGTTTCCACTATAATTTCTCTTGCTTCAATCTCTTCAGCTTCTTCATCAATTTCTTCAGTTTCCTTTTCAATTTCATTGTTTTTTACTTCCCCGTTCTCACTATCATTGCCGTGATAATCGGCCAGCAGACCGCTGGTCAAAAGAGCTGTCGTCAGCAAAATCAAAGCCAGAATCAGAAAAGATTTAAAAATTAATGATCTGTTTGACTGTTTCATTTGCAAATCTCCTCCTACCTTTCAACGTGTTCTTTCATAGATCTTTTGACATCACCTCTCCAGTCCAGTCCTTTTCTGTCATCCCAAAATCTAACATCATAAAAAACTAGCTTCTTTACTTAAAATCCAACCTTTATTTCGAGTCTAAATTTAGAATATACCATTCAGGCCAAAAAATATGTTAGGACTCTAACATTTGCAAAAAAATGTTGGCAATAAAAAAACTCCGGTCAAAGCCGGAGTGGTTTATCTAAATCATATCAGGTCGATTTCGTATTATTCCGATCTCATATTTGTTCGATCCTAATAATTTGTTTGATCTTAATATTTGCCCGATCTTATATTTATCTCAGATTATATTTAATCTAATCTCCATAAATCCGGATTTCCCGGGCGCCGGTATTGCCTCCAGTGGAGTTTACCACTTCAAAACGAACAATTTGAGTTTCTGTTGGGGGCAGGGTGAAATTATAGAGCCGCTCCGCATCAGGAAGATCAAATTCACCCAGGATTTCTCCTTCTCCTGTGATAACCTTAAGTCTCCTTATTTCACCTGTCTCTCCCATTGTTCTCGACCAGAAGCCAAAGCCGGTTATTTCTCTGCTCTCTGCAAGTTTAATTTCTATCCAGGCTTCATCTCCCTCTCCCTGAGAAGACCATTCGGTGCCCGGATCCCCATCAATGCTGTTAACTGCCCCAAAGGATCCGGTTGGATCATTACCAAAATTGCTGCTGACGGCATAAATTTCAGCGCCGGCCTCTAAAGTGGCATGATTTTCGCCATAATCTACCTCTTCCGCTGATTCTGCAGTAGTAAAGGTGCTCATGCTGGAACGAAGCAATTCCCCGCTTTCAGTAATAACGATAGTTTCCAGATAATATTCCGTGTCAGCCTGGAGACCCGGAAGCGAAACTTCATGATTTTCAGCTGGTGTTCTTCCCGGAGCCCGAACCAGCCTGCCAAAATCTTCAGTGGTTCCAAAGGCGGTGGAACTCAGAGTGGGGGTTTCTGTGGAAAAATGAATGCTGGCTCCTGAATCTGTAACTCTTGCAATTTCCGGTTCCTGGCTGAATTCATTATCAGCTGCTGGCAGTTCAATAGTTCGAGCCCGACCCAACCGATCTTCCTCACCTTCCTGAGCAACTATTAAGTCCTCGGTTTCATTATCAATTCCGGTATCAATCAGATATTCCTGAGATCTATAAATTTCATGGGCTTCGGTAAAGGCGGTTAGTTTTACCCGATAGGTTTTATCCGGCTCGAGATCAAGTTCCACCAGATGGTTTACTCCAGGAGAAATCATATCCATGGCTGTTAAATTATTATACTCCTCTCCCATTTCAGCAAAATTGACCGCACAAAGAACAGGGTCCGGGGTGGTAAGACTCAGATAATAACTCCCTTCTTCATAAAAAAATCGTACATCGGAGTTTTCATAAAAATCTGCGGCCTCACCGGCCTGAAGCGGAATACTGTAAATTAAAAGGGTGCTCATCAGAAAAATCATCGATAAAATAAAGATAGGATTTATAATGAAGCTATTGTGGTTATTACTGGACATTTTTACACCTCACTTAGTCCTTTCAGATGATCTTATGACATTACCTGCTTCTCAACCTGTTCTTTCATATCAACTTTTGACATTACCTGCCTCTCAACTTTTTTTAGAGATCTTTTGATGTTATCTGCCCCGGAGCGTGTTCTTACATAGGTCATTTGTCATTACCTTATTGCCTGGACTATCTTCTCTGGTCTTTGTCAGAGGCAGAACATTCTCTATGCTCCAGCCTTAATTAAATGGCAGTTTCTCCCTCTTTCTTTAAAGTTTGATTAGTTTGTGAAAAATTCTTTTCTTATTTTTGATATTTCCTGTCCTTGAGTAATCTACCTATAAGTCCTGATATTTTAAAGATAAGATTAAGATCTTATCCGATCTTGCATGCCGCTCCTGCAGCCCGGATTGAGCATTAAAAAGAACTGCTAAATCAGCTTGATTCCAGGTAATCCCTGGCACCGCTTTCCAGTTCTATCCCCAGGCCATCGGCAACCCTGTTGACATAGTTAAAATAGGCCACCACCTGATTGAGATCATGAATATCCCTATCGTCAAGTCCAGCCTCTCTTAAATTTTCAATATCTGCCGCGGTGATTTCCCGGGGGGTTTCTGTTAATTTTTCAGCATAGGCCAGCATCCTCTGCCTTTTTTCTGAGATATCAGCATTTTTGTGATCGGCTATTATCTCTTTTACCAGGCTTTCATCCCGGGTTTCCCTGTGGAGCGCCGCTCCATGATGATTTACTCAGTAGTGACAGTGATTGATCTTCGACACCACCACCGCAACCATTTCTCTATCGCTGCGGGAAAGGTTGGATTTGCCAAACATTATATTTTTGTAAAGCTCTACATGGGCTTCCAGAACCCGGGGGTTTAAGCTGTGGGATTTTAGAATTTCGGCAATTTCTTTATCTTTGGCGGGGCAGATTCTGTCATAAATTTTTTTCAATCTGCCTTCAGCCTCTGAGCGGTCTATAGTTTTAATCCAGCTCATTTCTTACTATCCTCTCCTCAAGATTAATTATAACTCAGAACGGGTTAAAGTAATTGTTCCCGGTCTTACGGTTCGGTTAATTTAATAATTTAACCATATTATATGAATGAGAACTGGTTAAAGTTATGGCTCCCGGATTAACAAACCGGTTAATCTGGTCAGATTAAATAACTCAGAAGGGTTAAAATTATTGCCCACGGGCTGGCGAGCCGGGCAATCTGACAGGTGCTGAATCGCTTTTTATATAAAATTGAAAATTAACAGAAGGAGTTTTCCAGTTCCAGCAGCTTGCTTTTCTTAAATCTTATTTTTCCGTGAAGAGTTTCGAGATAACCGCTATTGTTAAGGGTTTTCAGTGTCAGGCTTACTGTTTCCCGGGAAGAACCTATGATATCAGCAAGTTCCTGATGGGTTATGGAAATTGAGATATTTTCTTCCGAGCCCTTCTGCTGGGAATCAGCAAGCTGTAAAAGCTTTTTTATTATCCTGCCTCTGGTGCTGCAGAGGGCCTGATCATATACTTCATTCTCCAGGTCTTTGATTTTGGAACATAAAAGATTCAGCATTTTTTCCGTCAGCTCAGGATATTTCAACAAAATTTCCCTGATATAATCCTTATCTATCACACAGAGAACGGCATCCTCCACAATTTCAGCAAAAACTCCCCGGGGCCGCATTGAAAAAAGATCCACCTCTCCAATTATGTTGCCGGGAACCAGATGAGCCAGTGTCAGCTGACGGCCGGCCTCATTTAACTTGTAAAGTTTAATTTCCCCCTGATGTAAAATGTAAATATTCTCAACAGTATCTTCCGGCCGGAATAAAATGGTGCCTGCTTCTGGTTCAATAACCCTGGCCTTTGAGGCGATTTCCTTAACACTTTCCTCGGAAAGCACTTCAAAAATATTTAAGCCCTGAACACATTCAATCATTCCGCCACCTCCTTCTCTTACAGGATAAAGAGAAAATATCAAGCCTGCTGCCGGTTATTTCTTCTTTTGCAGATCATTTTCTTGTTAGTGTCCGCAGTTCATTTTCTTGTTAGTTTCACTGTTTATTAATGTCTGTGTCCTGCAGAAAGCCGGCAGGCCAGTTTTGAATTTTTAAAATTATCGGATATTATCCAGGGAATTTTTCATTACGTTCCCTATGATTACATTCCCTATAATTACATTCGTACAATTACATTCCCTATAAGGGTATTTAAAACATTTAATGATCATATTTTATGATTATATTAAATAATCAGGTTATAATTATATTGAATAATCAGAGTTTATTATCAGGAGAGCTGCACAATGAATAATGATTACTGAAAAATAAATAATGATTGCAAAAAATTGATGAGCTCTATAAAATCTTATTATTACTTTAGTATTACTATCGATATATT
>SLJX01000050.1 GCA_007134885.1 Halanaerobiaceae bacterium | reverse complement strand
TTTATTATATTAAATTATAAAAGACCCCGGGTGAAAAATCAACCCGGGGCGTAATTATCACCGGTTTTTCCATCTATACCTTCTTTAAATTTACCGCAGTAACTTTAAGTTCAGGTATTTTAGCTTCGGGATCCAGGGTATCATGCGTCAGGCGGTTGGCCGGGCTTTCTGCATAGTGGAAGGGCATGAAAAGATTTCCGGGAGCAACCCTTTCTCCCACCCGGGCATAGGTTTCGACCTCACCCCGCCGGGAGGAGACAGACACCCGGTCTCCATTTTCGATATCAAGCTTTTCAGCATCTTCCCAATTGATTTCCACATAGGCATCCGGTTCAAATTCATCTATCGAAGGAGAATTACGGGTCATGGTTCCGGTATGATAGTGATAAAGCATCCTCCCTGTCATCATGATATAAGGGTATTCCTCATCCTGCAGCTCGACCGAAGGAGCAAAATGAACCGGGTAAAAACGTCCTTTACCCCGGGCAAACTCTCCCTGATGGAGAAACTTGGTTCCTGGATGGTTCCGGTCAGTACAGGGCCACTGCAGTCCAGATTCACCCAGCCGGTCATAATAGATACCGCCATAAATTGGTGAAATATCAGCAATTTCAGCCATAATTTCTTCAACAGACTCATAATCCATTTCATATCCCAGGCGGTTGGAAATCTCAGCAATAATTTTCCAGTCCGGCCAGGCTTCTCCCGGTGGTTCAACAGCCTTCTCTATCTTCTGAATCCGCCGCTCGGTATTGGTAAAGGTTCCCTCCTTTTCAGCAAAACAGGCAGCCGGCAGCACCACGTCAGCATATTCCGCTGTTTCGTTAAGGAAAATATCCTGGACCACCAGAAACTCGGTTTTTTCTAGAGCTTTTAAGATATGATGTTGATCTGGGTCAGACAGTGCCGGGTTTTCTCCCATGATATAAAGGGCCCTGATATCTCCCTTTTCAGCAGCCTTAAACATCTCCACCACTGTCAGACCTGCTTCTTCAGGAAAATCTTCGACCTGCCATTTTTCTGCAAACTTATCCCGCACTTTCTCGTCATCTACTTTCTGATATCCTGGAAAAACATTGGGAAGTCCGCCCAGGTCACAGGCTCCCTGGACATTGCTCTGACCTCTTAAAGGATTGACTCCGGTGCTTTCCCGTCCGATATTACCGGTCAGCATCGCCAAACAGCAGAGCGAGGTGACATTGGCCGTGCCGGTGACATGCTGGGTGATGCCCATAGCATAGTAAATGGCTCCCCGGTCGGCTTCGGCAAACATCCGGGCTGCTTTTCTAATATCATCAGCCGGAACTCCGGTTATCTCAGCCGCTCTTTCCGGCGGGTACTGACTGACAATTTCCTCTACCTCATTGTAGTTTTCAGTTCGCCGTTCGATAAATTCCTTATCCTGCAGCTCTTCTTCAATTATGACATTCATCATGCCATTGATCAGGGCAATGTCGGTACCGGGACGCTGCTGCAGATAGATATCTGCTTCCTCAGCCAGCTCTATCCGGCGGGGGTCAGCCACAATCAGCCTGGCCCCCTTGCGGGCTGCCTTTTTCATTCGGCTGCCAATCACCGGGTGATTTTCCGTGGGATTAGAACCGGTGATAAACATGGCATCCAGTCCATCAATTTCTGCAATCGAGTTGGTCATAGCTCCACTACCAAAACTTTTGGCCAGACCGGCCACAGTGGAGGAGTGTCACAATCGAGCACAGTGATCTATGGTATGGGTTCCAATTGCGGCCCGCATCAGTTTCTGGATCAGATAGTTGTCTTCATTGCTACAGCGGGCCGAACAAAGCGCACCAAAGGCTTCAGCACCGTGTTCTCGCTTGATACGCCTGAAATTATCCACCACATAATCCAGAGCCTCTTCCCAGTCCGTTTCCTTAAATTCACCGCTTTCTTTGTCTTTAATCAACGGTCTTGATAGGCGGTCGGGATGATCAATAAATTCATAGCCAAAACGCCCCTTAACACAGGCTTCTCCATCGGGGTTGGGCAGGTTATCCCGGTAGATTGATCCTGCTTCTACCACCCTGTTGTCCCGGGATTTTAATTCCAGCTTGCAGCCCACGCCGCAGTAACCGCAGGTTGTTTCTGTCTTTTTAAGTTGATATTCCCGCCCCTCTCCCAGAGAGGGAGCATAACTTAAAGCCCCGGTAGGGCATATTTCCACGCACTGACCGCAGAACACACAGCTGGAATCTTCATCACCCAGATCCTTCTTCAGTGCAGCTCCAACCTTTGCTGCAAATCCTCTTTCCACAAATTCAATAGCATCGGAACATTGAACTTCCTGGTCAACCCTGATGCAGCGGCCGCAAAGGATGCACTTATCTGGATCATGTTCAATAAAAGGATTATCTCTTTCAATGGTAAAACGAGGTTCTTCTTTAAAACCTCCGTAAGCAGGTTTATCAATTCCAAACTCATAAGCTAAATCCTGCAATTCACAGTTTCCATCAGCCTCACAGGTCATACAGTCATTGGGGTGGTCGGACAGCAAAAGCTCAATGACAGTTTTTCTGGCTCTCCTCAATCTTTTATTCTCGGTTTCAATAACCATGCCATCAGTAACCTTAGTCGTACAGGATGGCATTAAATTCCCGGACTTCTTATTTTCAATCAAACAAACCCGGCAGGCTCCGCAGTCACTTATTACGGAATGATGACACAATGTTGGTATATCATATCCAAGTTCCCTGGCTGCTGATAATATGGTCCGGTCATCATCAACCTGATAGCTACTTCCGTTTATGGAGATTTCAGCCATGTTACCAAGCTCCTTTTCTGGCATTTTTGTAATTATATTTCATTCTTTTTGTCCTGGAATAATTTCTATTGCTGAAAAAGGACATTCCTCAATACAGTTTCCACAGCGGATGCAGATATCATCATACAGAATATAGGGATCTCCCCCCGGCTCGCCCTCAATTGCCTCCACAGGGCAAACCCGGCGGCAGCGGTCACAGGCTCTGCATTCCTCTTCAATTATATTATAATAAATTAAATCCTGACAGACTCCGGCCGGACAGGCCTTATCATAAATATGAGCTTCATATTCGTCTTTAAAATACTGAATGGTACTGATAACCGGATTGGGGGCGGTTTGTCCCAGCCCGCATAAAGAAGTGTCTATAATATCTTCACCCAGTCTTTTCAGCAGCTCAATGTCACCCTCTTTACCTTCACCTGAAGTAATTCTATTTAAAATTTCCAGCATTCTCCTGGTGCCAATCCGGCAGGGAGGGCATTCCCCGCAGGATTCATCCTGGGTAAAATCAAGGAAAAATTTAGCCACATCAACCATGCAGGTATCTTCATCCATCACCACCAGCCCTCCGGAGCCCATAATTGAACCCACTTCAGATAGTCTGTCAAAATCTACCGGAATATCCAGCAGATCTTTAGGAATACAACCTCCCGAAGGACCTCCAGATTGCACAGCTTTAACTTCTTTGCCTCCCGGAATTCCTCCACCTACATCAAAAACTATCTCTCTCAGTGTTATCCCCATTGGTACCTCGATCAGGCCGGTATTATTTACCTTTCCTACCAGAGAAAATATCTTAGATCCTTTGCTGTTTTCAGTACCAATGGAATTAAACCAGTCAGCTCCATTTTTTATTATTAACGGCACATTTCCAAAGGTTTCAACATTATTTATATTGGTTGGCTGGCCCCAGAGGCCGCTGGTAGCGGGAAAGGGCGGCTTGGGTCGGGGCATTCCTCTTTTCCCTTCTATTGAAGCCATCAAAGCCGTTTCCTCTCCGCAGATAAAGGCCCCGGCACCTTCCATTATTTCAACATCAAAGTTAAAACCCGAGCCTAAAATATCATCACCCAGTAATCCCCATTCTCTGGCCTGCTCAATTGCTATATTAATGTGCTTTACAGCCAGCGGATATTCTGCTCTAACATATATAAAACCCTGAGAAGATCCAATGGCATAGGCTCCAATCATCATGCCTTCCAGCACCAGGTGAGGATTACCTTCCAGAATACTTCTATCCATATAAGCCCCCGGGTCACCTTCATCAGAGTTGCAAATTACATATTTGGGGTCGGAGTCTTCCTGATAGGTGAATCTCCATTTCTGACCTGTAGGAAAACCTCCCCCGCCTCTGCCCCGGAGTCCGGAATTTATAACTTCTTCAATTATTTCTTCCTGTGACATATTGAAAAGAGCTTCTACCAGCCCGGAATAGCCGTCTACAGAAAAATAGTCTTCAATACTGGTCGGTGAGATAAACCCGTTATTTTTAAAAACCACTCTTTCCTGATTTTGATAAAAGGGTATATCCTCTTCTTTTAAGATTTTTTCCTCAGTTTTAGGGTCCTGATACTCCAGCCTGGATATTGATTCGCCTTTGAGAACTGTCTTTTCTATTATCTCTTCCACATCATCGGGCTGAATATTGCAGTAAAAATTACCAGCTGGCCTGACCACCATTAAAGGCCCCTTTTCACAAAAACCCTGGCATCCGGTGACTTTCAAGCTGATAGATTCCTGCAACTCCTTTTCTGCAAGCTTTCTATCCATTTCATTTATAACTTCCCGACAGCCAGAACCCTCGCAGCCCGTTCCTCCACACATAGTAATGAAGGTCTCTATCTTATCCCGGGCAGCTTTCGCCTGTTTCTGATACTGTGTTAAATCTCTGGGAGACGCTATTTTTGCCATTATAACCCTCCTTACTCCAGCTCATTAATTAAATCAGAAATCTTCTTTTTAGTCATATTACCGTGAAATTCTCCATTAACCAGTATTACAGGTGCAACTGCACAGGAACCCACACATCTGGCTGTTTCCAGGGAAAATTTCTGGTCCACTGTCACCTGACCCACCTCGATATCAAGATTTCTTTCCAGTTCAGCCACCAGCAGGGGTGCTCCCCGGACATGACAGGCAGTACCGGTACATACCACAATATGATTTTCTCCTAAAGGTTTCAGGCGAAATTCATTGTAAAAAGAAGCAACCCCTGATAAACTTGCCAGTGAAACCCCCAGTTTCCGGGCGGCTCTTTTCATGGCTTCTTCCGGCAGCCAGCCATAGGTATTTTGAATTTCCTGTAAAACAGGTATTAGAGGAGATTTTTTCTGAGCTTCCTCTTTATTTTTTTCAACAATTTCATCTACCCTTTCCAGTTCTAATTCCAACTATTTCACCTCCAGTGATTAGCTTGATGACTGTATTTTTTCTGCTTTATTTGATTAAACCTTTGATTGAACCCGGAAATAGATAAAAATTCACAACGCTAATAATAAATTCAAGAAACAAAGCAAAAATCCTTTAGCGAATAATCTAAGAATAATTCAAGAATAATCTAAGCTTTTAATTCTTGAATTCTCTCAGAAATCCTGCCTAACTGCCGGTTATATTCTTCCAGTTTTTCTCTTTCTGCCTCAACCAGATCATCCGGAGCCTGGTTAACAAAGCCCTCATTGGCCAGTTTTCCCTCAGCCCGCTTGATCTCTGATTTAATTTCCTCACGTTCTTTCTCCAGCCTGGCAATCTCCTCTTCTATATCAACCATATCCTCCAGGGGAAGAATTATATCAATATCCTGAACTACTGCGGTGGTAGCTTTATCAGGTCTCTCGCTAATTTCCTGCCCGATGGTTACCTTTTCCAGACCGGCCAGGTCTTTGAGATAATTCTCTGCCTGCTGAAGCAGTTCAAGACTCTCCGGATTGGCTGAAAGAACTGCCGTGATTTTCTGACCGGGATCTACCTTCATCTCATTACGGATATTGCGAATTGAGCGGATTACCTCTTTAATCAGCTCCAGATTCCTGGTTGCCTCAAAAAATTGATAATCCTGCTGAACTTCTGGCCACTCCTGAATCATAATGCTCTCGCTGGTTCCAGGAAGTTTCTGCCAGATTTCCTCGGTAATGAAGGGCATAACCGGATGGAGAAGTTTTAAAATATTGGCCAGGACATACTGACCTATCCGAGCAGCCCGTCTGACATCCTCGGGATTATCATCCTGATAAAGTCGGGGTTTAATCAGTTCCAGATACCAGTCACAGAACTCACTCCAGATGAAGTCATAAAGAGTTTTGCTGACCTCACCAAAAAGATATTTTTCCATGTTTTTATTAACCTCTGCAATCACATCATTAAACCTCTGCAGAATCCATTTTTCCGCCAGAGTAAAATCTTCAGGCTGATACCGGGTTATATCGAGCCCGTCGCCTTCTTCCAGATGCATCAGCATGAAGCGGGCTGCATTCCAGATTTTATTGGCAAAATTGCGGCTGGCTTCCAGCCTCTCCTCCCGAAAACGCATATCATTACCGGGGGTATTGCCGGTGATCAGCATAAAGCGCAGAGCATCGGCCCCGTAATCCTCAATAACCTCCAGAGGATCGACTCCGTTGCCCAGCGATTTGCTCATTTTGCGGCCCAGGGCATCGCGGATTAGCCCGTGGACATAAACATCGCTGAAGGGCTTCTCCCCCTGAAAATGCAGACCCATAAAGATCATCCGGGCTACCCAGAAGAAAATTATATCCCGTCCGGTAACCA
>SLJX01000188.1 GCA_007134885.1 Halanaerobiaceae bacterium | reverse complement strand
TCAGTCAGAGTTACCTCCCAGACCCCGGTTTTTTCCTCATAGGTCATGGGGATGTCATCGGCAACCACCTCATGCTGATCCTCACTGTCATAGAGTATAACCGAGACCTGATCGGCTCGCGGGGACCAGAGCTTCAAGGTGGCGCTGCCATCGGAATGAAGCTCAACCCCCAGGTCACCGTCATAGGCATAAAGCTCGTCTATCAGCCGCCAGTTTGCCCTGGCGGTGACTGTCTCCTCAGCAAAGGAAACCTGATAGGGGGCTTCAGCAATATCAAAAGCTCCCCGGACCTCGACTATTTCCTCATCAGCTATTTCAACTTCAGCAATAGCAACGGGATTGTTCTGGTTGTCTGCCACAGTAATTTCGGCCAGGTCTTCCTCGGTCAGAGCTGCTGTGCTGCCAAAGACAATTTTAATTTTATCTGCCAGTAAAGTCGCTGCTTCCATGCCTGCCTCCCTTACATAATAGGGATTGGTATAGTATTCATCTTCCTGCCAGCGAAAGAAATACTGATCCTGGTCAGGGTCCTGGATACTGATATCTCCGGTCTGTTCACCAGTTTCCCTGTTTACCGCCAGAAAACTGATCTGGTCAGGATCCTCTTCAACTTCAATGTCAAGATAGGCGCCAAACTCTCCAATCTGATCCTCCGGGAAAGAAGTGGCGCCTTCGGGCCAGCCGGCTACTTCCTCAGACCAGGTTGTGACATCATCCCAGATCCAGAGACCCCAGTCCAGATAATCTTCCGGTTCCAGATCTTCATGGTAGAAATGAATTCGCACCCTATTTTCCGGAAGCTCTACCGGCTCGTAGAGATAAACATTATGGTCATCGCCATCCTGCTTCAGCCAGACCTGATTCATTTCAGGAGCAAGTATTTCGACAAATTTGTCTTCGGTCAGATTCTCTCCCTGCCGGTTGTTAAGGAGAAAACCCACCTCTTCAGGAGCTTCGGCCAGTTCCACATCGACGTAGACGCCAAAATCCGTCCGGGGTTTATCGGCCAGCCAGGTTGAGCCGTCGGGCCAGCCCCCCAGCTCCTCAGACCAGGTTGCCACATCCTCCCAGACCCAGAGACCCAGATCCTGATAGCTGTCATCTTCCCTCTGAATATGAATTCTGAGATGATTTTCCGGTACCGGGTCAGTTTCCGCCGCCGCACCGGCTGCCGGCCCCAGCAGCAGGGCTGTCATCAGAACAAGGACTGCCAGAAATCTGCAGTTTTTTCTCAGCATAACTTTAGCTGCTCCCCCTCATTTAATAATAATTGTGGAAGTTCATATTTTAATCCGAGCAGGTTTTCTCCCTGCGGAATTTTAAAACCTTTGATCTGACCGGCTCTTATGCAGTCAAATTTTGAGCTATTAGAACCTGACAGTTTGTCAGCAGTTGAGAAAGGGCAATCTCCCTTCTCTCAGCAGATTAAATGCCAAGAGCTAGCGGTGCAAACGTTTGAGCAGAGCTGCATATTTCTCAGGAATTCTTAAAAATGAAGCACCCCCTCCCTGTTTAGCTGATAATTAGCCGCCGTCTGTGTTATAATAAAAATGAAATGTTGGCAAATTATTAGCAGATTTTTTAGGTTTTAAAAGTTCTTTAAAATTATTTTTTGCTGCTCATAATTTTAAGCTGTCAATTTAAAGCTGTCAAATTAAGCTGCAGGTTTGATCTGCAGGTTTATGCTGCCAGAAAATTTTACTACCTTTAAACTATGATTTCTAGAAAAAGTTCTTATCCCCTGCAAAAATTTGGCTTTTTTAAAGCCAGGGGTAAAGTTCAGGTCAAGTCAGGGGTAAGTTGAGGGCAAATCAGGGTTAAATAAGGAGCCCATCAGGGTTAAATCCAGTTCAGCTAATTAAAAAAGACCTTATCAGAAATGGGGTAAAATTAATGAAGAAAAACAATATTCTTGGCAAGATCAGCAAGCTGACTGACACCAGCCTGAAGCTTTATGATATTTCCATGACAATAGAGCCTGATATGCCGGTTTATAAAGGGCGCCGGGAAATGGCACCCAGGCTGGTTACTCTCTCCAGCCACGATTCCACCGGTAATCATAAATCCAGTAACAATCATCAATCCAGCAGCATCCATCAATCCGAGATTACTATGAACATCCATACAGGAACCCACATCGATGCCCCCCTGCATATGATCAAAGAAGGGGCTAAGTTTGATTATTTTACAGATGATGATCTCCTGACACCCTGCCAGGTAATCGATATGAGTGAAATCCCGAAGAAGATAACTGCTGCCGATCTAGAAAAACTTGACATCAAAGGAGGAAATTTTATTCTGCTCAAAACCAGAAATTCTGATCCCGATTTTCTAGAAGAAAATCCTGAAAAATTTATCTATCTGGAGGAAAGTGGAGCTCGGATGCTGGCTGAGCTTGAGCCCCAACCTGCTGGAGTGGGAATCGATGCTCTGGGGATTGAGCGGGATCAGCCCGGACACCCCTCTCATCGGGTTTTTTTGAAAAAGAAAATTATCATACTTGAAGGCCTCAGACTTAAGGAAGTGCCGGCCGGATTTTACACCCTGTTGCTGGCACCGCTAAAATTTAAAGACACCGAAGGAGCACCAGCCCGAGCTTTTCTGCTGGAATAGCACCGAGGATTTGTAAAAGCTGAGGATTTATAGAAATAGAAAAAGGCTTCACCCTGAAATTCTGGCTGGAAACGGCGGATACTTAATTCCGGTCTGTTTGCCGTTGCTTCCCGTTATTTCCTGTTATTCCTGGGGTGAAGCCTGTAAAAATATTTTATGATATTTTTTTGCTGTTTACCCTTCTGTCGGGGCTTTTCTGCCATTTTTTCCCTCCCCTGATTACCCAGTTCAAATTATTTTATCAGGCTCTTTGTTCCCTCTACACCATTCCTGGCCAATCACCAGAAGACATATTCATAGGATTTATCTTCTCTGCTTTCATGATCGAGATACTCCCGCACCTGTCTTTCTGAAACATACCAATCCCCGAATTGCTTTTCACCGGCCAATTTTCTCTTCTCTAATAACTCCAGTACCTCCTTCTCTGACCTGTTCAAAACAGTGGTTAGCATCCGGGTATTATAAATTTTCATATTCACAATTCCACCTCCTTTCTCAGTTTTTAAATATTGTCTAAAGCTGACTGCTGCTTATATTTGTAATGTTGATAACTAAAAATGAAATACATTTTTCAGAAATCCTATTTCAGGAACCCTATTTCAAAAATCCAAATATTTCAGAAAATACCAGGAAATATCAGAAAATAATCTGCCTGGCAGCCTAAAAGTTAATAACTGTCGAAAACAGAGTTTAGATGCTAAGTGTGCTATCTGCTTCCCACAGTTTAAAAATCGGTGTCTATTAGAATTATAGCTTTATCTGAATGACCGGGTCTGAAACTGGTGGATTAATATCTTCTGATAATAAGTATCTATTACTCTTTTCGATGAATTATAATTATATCAGTATTTCAGATATTTGTAAATATACGTAAAGGGTTTCCAGAGCGATATAAATCAGAATAAGCTGAAAAAACTCCCTCTTAGGAGAGCAATTTGCCTTTTACAGGGCCGGAGACTTTACCGGGATAAAGCAGCAGTTCTAACGAAAAACAGTCCAAAACATTAATAAGTATCAGGTCGATTATTTTCCTGCTGAAAGAAATCAACCCGACAGATCCTGTATCCCAGCAGTAAAAGTATTATACCTCCGGCAAAGAGCAGCAGCTGATGCTGCAGGACTATCTCCATTTCCGGAATTTCAGCAAAATCAACCAGCTGATAGGATATCAGAGAAGCAAAGTTGTTGACAGCATGGGCAAAAAATACCAGCAGTAGAGATCTATATTTTAAATAAAGCCAGCCCAGCAGCAGACCGGAAAAGAAGGCCGGGATGACCTGTATGATAATCATATGTATCAGAGCAAAGATCAGAGCTGAAAATACCAGGGCAAATCTGCGGCCGTGATTCAGCAGCAAGCCCTCCAGAATAATGCCGCGGTAGATAATCTCTTCCAGCAGGGGAAAAATAATCACCATGAAGAGAAAACTTATGAAAATGTTATGTTCCATCAGAGGTGAAAAAACCTCCAGATAATCAGCAAAGGACTGCTGGAAGAAGGACCAGAGATGAGTGTTTACCAGGGCTTGAAGCATAAGAAATCCTGCAAAAAGCAGCAGGGTTCCCAGATAGGGAGTACCCCGGCTTGGCTTCAGCTGGAAAAGTCCGGCGGTCCGGCGAAGGCTGATTTTTTGCAGCAGGAGCCAGATCACAATGAAATTACCCAGGACCGAAACCAGAAAATCAGTCAGGATAAAATCAATTCCCAGAAAAGAAAGAAACATCTCAGCTGTCAGGGAGAGAAACAGCTGGACTGCCAGAATAAAAATTATAATAATGATGGACTGCCAGGCATCGGGATAGGGTTTTGGATTGCTGACATTATCCAGCCTGTTCATTAACAGGTCACCTCAAAGATAAAGTTTAAATTCGAGATAAAGTTAGGCGATTCGACTATTATTGATCTTGTTGATCTCCAGCTGGATTAATTTCAATTGCTGAACTGCTTCAGCTCTATTTTATAACTATTAATGGCAAAATACAACCCAGGCTTATCTAGAAAACACTTTCAGCAATGATTTAGTATAAAGTAGCTCCAGGCTTGATGTTGCGGGATTTTGAAAATAGTTTTATGTGATAAAAAGAGGGCTCCACCTCTGATATAATAGTTTCAAGCAATAAACAGGATATTTACTATTCAGCTATTGCTATGATATAATTCTAAGTGAAAGAGGTGAAAAAAACATGGTGGCAAAAGTCACTTTCAGTAAAAAATTGACGGAAATATTATCCGGAATAAAAGAAGGAATAATAACAGAACAAATAAAGGGACATTTAACTGGACTATTGGACATTAGCCTACATAAGATTATTATTTTGCTGGTTATACTGCTTTTTCTTACCAGCCTGCCAGCAAATCCTGTTCTGGCCCTTGAGGAACCTGAAGGTCAGATGGTTTTCAGCGCCGGAATACTTCAGTTTTTCGTGCCCCAGGGGGGAATCATGCTGCGGGGAGAAAATATCGGGTTTACTGGAAGCTATGCCAGCCTGCCTTACTCCTGGGAGGATTATTCCGGCCGGCTTAGTTTGTGGCAGATCTCCGGAAGAATTTACTCGCCTATCAGCTATCAGGATACTGATTTTTACCTGGAAGGAGGACTCAGCAGAGCAGCCTACAAAGTTGAAGGACTGGAAATATCAAGTCCTGGTTACCAGGCCAGACTGGGTTTTGAGCGCGATATAACCAGCAGTTTCTCCTGGGGTGGAGAGATAGGCTATCTTTACCTGCCACCAGAAGAACTAAGCAGTCAATTTCTGGCCGGAATCACGATAAACTATTCTCTGCCGCTTAAACCCCCGGCAGGGAAAACTGCTGCTGTAAGCAGTAGGGAGGAGCAGGTAACTGAAACTGATAAGGATGATAATGCTGAACATGATGATAGGGCTGAAATTGTTAAAGCTAAAGGAACAATTGATAGGGTTAGTCTCCCCTACCATGTTTCAGGCACCTGGAGTTTCACTGCCAATTTTGCCGAAAACACTGCAAGCCTGTCAGTTACGGGAGACTCTCAAGATGGTAGTTTTAGCTATTCTGTCTCCGGAACTCCTGACATAAGTGGCAGCAGCATCTCTTTTGCATCTTCCCGGTCCGGTACCCATGAAGGCAAAAAAGTAACCTACCGTTTCCGGGTAAGAGTAAATCCTAGCAGCCTGTATGTCCGAGTTAATGCCCGCCGCGAGGATGGCCTGCAGTTGTCGGGAAGCGGCTCAGGAACCACTACCAGTTTTGAAAGCTAAACCCCGACCCTCAAAATTCTGGCTGAAGTTGAGGAAAAAAGGGGTTTTCTTTATCACCTATCCTGGATATAAAGTGGGTATATCAAAAAGTCAAAACTGCAGGAAACAAACAGGTCATATTCCTTATATGCCAAGAAAATCTATATGTTGAGAAAATTTATGTGTAATTTATTGAAAACCAGCAAAATATACTAGCTCTAATCACATTTTTAAGATGATATTAAAATAAAATTTAAACTATTTTTATTTAACCCTTTATTTAATTGAATCTTTATGCTATAATTCAATTAAGCTAAATGTAAAATAATTTATTAGCAACCAGGTAAATTAGAGAGGTAAATAAGTAAACAAAGGGGGGAGATATATGTGCTGCCATGATCACTGTCATCCAGCAAATCACAGTCATCCCGGACATTACAGCCCCCAGGGAAAACACCTTCATCACAGGCAACACGGTCATCAGGGGCAACATGGTCATCAGGGACGTTGTGGTCATCAGGGGCATTATGACTATCTGGGATGTAGAAGTGCTCATCCTCAAGTAGAGATCTGCAGCTGTCACCACCAGAGCTATCATCACCATGTTACGGCAGTTAAGGATTATCATACCAGCTGCCACTGCTGCTGTGACTGTCATTGTACATGCAGCTGCTGCGATTGTAGCTGTCACAGCCATCATGATTGTTGCTGCTGTTGTGATTGCTGCTGTCATTGTC
>SLJX01000071.1 GCA_007134885.1 Halanaerobiaceae bacterium | reverse complement strand
GCAAAATTATAGGCGCAAAAGGACACCAAAATTAGAAAAAAATATCTGCTGGCAATAGAAAATGATGACTATTCTCAAATCCCCGGATTGGTTTATGTCAGAGCCTTTATTAAAAATTATTCCAGCTATCTGGGACTGGATCCAGAAGAAGTTATGGAAGAGTTTGAAAGATGGAGACACCTGGAAGGTGTTGAAACAGAGGGGTTGAGCAGGAAAAAGCGAACTCATCGATCCCGACGAAGTAAAAAGTCTCCTCTGAGCTTTTTTTCAGCTTCACCGCGGATTCTGGGAGCAATAATAATTTTGCTGGTAATATTTTCAATAGTGGCCTATAATTTTGCCTTTCTTCCCGGTGAATCTCCCGGGCCGGAAAACGCTAATGAGGTGGCAAATGAACAGGTTGAAGAAATGGTTGATCCCGGCAATGAAATAGAAGATACTGAAGAAGCTGCAGTAGAAGAGCCGGATGAGGTAGCAGATGTGGTTATTCCGGATCTTGATGATGAAGAATTTGAGGATCTGCTGGCAGAAGATCTTACTCCGGTAGATCCGGAAGCAGAGGAAGTCGATCCTGTTGAAACTGATACAGAAGAAGCAGAGAATGGTGATATTGATGAGGAGCCTGAAGAAGATCCCGCTGAAGAAGACAGGACCTTTCGGGTAATGGCTTCAGGAGAAAGCTGGGTTAGAGTGACTGTTGATGGCGAAGTGCTTTATGAAGCAATAATGAACGATGGAGATGTTGAAGAATTTGAACCTGAAGAGAATCTCATTCTGCGAACCGGAAATGCCTCGGCAATTACCATAGAATATAATGACCAGCAAAGAAACATGGGCGGAGCAGGAGCCGTAATTGAAGAAGAGTTTACTTTTTAGTATCTTTAATTTTAGCTGCTGGATTAATAATTAGAGGGAATTTTTGAGGAATTTATGTAAAGTATTTTAAAACATATCTTTGACTGGTATATTTAGCAAGCAAAAATTCCCGGTTAATACCGGGAATTTTATTTAGCAAATATGGAGATAAAAATGGTACCCTCAAGGGGATTCGAACCCCTGTCGCCAGGATGAAAACCTGGTATCCTAGACCCCTAGACGATGAGGGCATAAAATGGTCGGGCTGCTCGGATTTGAACCGAGGACCCCCTGCTCCCAAAGCAGGTGCGCTACCAAACTGCGCCACAGCCCGCTGCATAAATAATAGTATAATAGAAAAAACTGAAGAGGTCAAGGGTTTTTTAAAATTTTAGGTAAATTATTTTCCGGTTGAGAGAAAGGAGGCAGGGAATGAAGATATTATTATCCAACGATGATGGCATTTATGCTGAAGGGCTGCAGGCTCTGGCGGGAGCTCTCAGGAAAGCGGGACACAGACTTATAGTGGTGGCCCCGGATCAGGAGAGAAGTGCCAACAGCCATGCAATTACCATTAGAAGTCCGTTGAGGGTAAAGAAAGTTGAAAATGACGAGAGACTGGGAGAGGAAGCCTACAAAGTTAACGGGACTCCAGCAGACTGCATCAAGCTGGCCCTGAGGCTGTTTGAAGACTTCAACCCCGATCTGATTTTAACCGGAATTAACCACGGCCAGAATCTGGGCTATGATGTTTTTTATTCCGGAACGGTGGCTGGAGCGGCTGAGGCTCATCTCCAGGGATTCAAATCGGCGGCTGTATCACTGGCCCTGGGCAAGAAAAGAAATTTTTCTCTGGCTGCTGAACTGACTGTAAAAATTCTCAATCAGGACAGATCCTTATTTGAGAGTCCGGTTTCAGGTCCTCTGAATTTGAATTTTCCTGATGCAGATCGGGAGGAAATTAGGGGAGTTAGGCTGACCAGACTGGCTTCTCAAATTTATGAACGGTCGGTTGAGGAAAGAGTTGACCCTGCAGGAAGGAGTTACTTCTGGTTTGTAGGGGGCAAAAAGGATAACTTTGATTCCGATACTGATATTGGAGCGATTATGAATAACTACATTTCAATCTCACCACTGAATTTTGAGTTGACAGATAGTGAGAGGATTAAAGCCATAGATCCCCGGGATATTGACATAATATAACCGGAAAATAAATGCCGCAAAAGAGATCAGAAGACCTCTTTTGCGGGTTTTTTGCTGCAGGATAAATTAAATTTTTTTACCCTGGTTCTGTACTGTTTTGTTCTGTCCGGTTCCAAAATGTTAAATACTTGAATATTAGCTGGATATCTTTTGCTAAATTTCTATTTCCACTGTGGTTCGAGCACTGTGTCTGGTGGTAAAGCTGGTGGAAGAATTATGATAGGCCAGTATCAGGGTATAGCTTTCTCCAGATATTATTTCAAGTCCGGGGAAATCTTCATCCTGGAGGAGTATTTTAGTTTCCAGGATCAACTGTTCTTCCTCCAGGGAAGCTGCGGCTTCCCGGGTATAGTCCTCCTCGGTGGCTGCGTGAGCGGTGGGCGAAGTGCCGATGTGGGACTCGATCAGGAGCTCTCCCTCCTCCAGGGCGGCTATGATAATTCTGGCATCAAGCATTCGCAAAGTGGGTTCAATACCAAAGGCCAGCCAGCCCGAACCGGGACTGACCAAACCCAGATAGAGAAATTCTTCATCATAATCCCAGTATATTTTCATACCAATATCTGTTTCCAGGAAATTTCCGTACTCTTCTTCGCCAATGATACCATCAATTTCAGGAATATCAGCAGCATCATTTTCTTGAGCCAGGACAGTTCCGCTAATATTGAAAATCAAGAGAGCCAGCAGCAGAAAAGCCAACAGATAACTCAACAGTTTTTTTGTCATAATCCCCATTCCTCCTTATGATATAATGTTAAATATGATTTAGCGAGTTAATCAATCCGACATAGAGACCTGAAATACCAGGCAGCCTGCGACAAAACCGCGTCAAAACCGCCTGAACTTTTTCCTGATTTCTTGAATTTTAGCAGTATATTAATTTATTTTATATATATTTCTGGCTTTTAAAAGTAATTCCTGCCGAAAGGAGAAAAAATGACTGAAATAAAGCTGCCGAAACCTTTATATCAGGCAGAACTTTTAGAAAGGCCCAACCGTTTTGTCATTAAATGCTACTGCCAGGAGACGGAAACCGTGAGAAAAATTTACCTGGCAGACCCGGGACGTCTGCCGTTGATAATGCAGCGGGGAAGAGAGATTTATTATCAACCTGATTTTGACAATAAGTCACGCAGCACCGAGGGCAGTGCCGTGCTGGCCCGGATGGATGACGGGACCTATGTTTCTTTGAACTCTCATCTGGCCAATGAGGTTGCTGAAGCCGGGATAAATGCCGGACATTTTAAAGAAATTTCTAACCGGGAAATTCATAAAAGAGAGTATACCCGGGGTAATTCCCGCTTTGATTTTTTACTGGAAAACCGGCAGGACCGTTATTTGCTGGAGGTTAAAAGCGTCACTCTGGTTGATGAAGGCAAAGCCTGCTTTCCCGATTCTGTTACTGCCCGGGGTAGAAGGCATGTCGAGGAGCTGACTGCCTGGCAGAGAGAAACTGGCAATCCCGCCGGGGTTCTTTTTCTAATTACCAGAAATGATGCTATCAGCTTTCGTCCCTGTCAGGAAATTGACCCGGAATTTGCTGATGTGCTAAAGGAGGCCAGAAACAGTGGAATTGAGGTTCTGGTCTATGGCTGTGAAGTCGAGAGAAAGTTTATCAGGCCGGCTGGCAGAATTGAGCAGGTGTGGTAGAATAGTGTTAACTGACTGTCAGCTGCTGATTGATACTCAAACGGATGTATGATAGAATAAAATCAGCAGGAGGTGCTGCAGGGTGGAACTTATTAATAAACTTGAGGTTCTGGCAGATTCAGCTAAATATGATGATTCCTGCTCATCGAGCAGCAGGCAGTACAGCCCGGGAGGCATGGGAAATTCTGCTCCCTCCGGAATCTGTCACAGCTGGTCCGATGACGGCCGCTGTATTTCTCTGCTGAAAACTTTATTTACGAACAGCTGTATTTATGACTGCGCCTACTGTATTAATAGAGCCAGCAATGATAGGCTCAGGGTCAGTTTTACCCCCCGGCAGGTGGCCGAACTGACAGTCAATTTTTATAAAAGAAATTACATCGAGGGGCTGTTTCTCAGCTCGGGAATCAAGAAAGATCCTGACTACACCATGGAACAGATTGCGGAAACGCTGAGGCTGCTCAGGGAAGAATATAAATTTAATGGCTATATTCATGCCAAGGCCATACCGGGGTCGGATCTGAGACTGATTTTTGAAGCCGGCCAGCTGGCCGATAGAATAAGTGTTAATATTGAGCTGCCCTCCCGGGAGAGCTTAGAGAACCTGGCACCTCAGAAGAGTGCCCTGGATATTCTAAATCCCATGAAGAATATTGGCAGCCGGATCGGAGAAGCCAGGGAAAACCAGAGGAAGTACAGGCATGCGGGGAAATTTGTGCCGGCCGGACAGAGCACCCAGCTGATAGTTGGAGCTTCACCGGAAAGCGATTATAAGATAATGAAGCTGGCAGAAGGCCTCTACAGCAGTTATAATCTGAAGAGAGTGTATTATTCGGCTTTCATGCCGGTAAAGCCTGACAGCAGACTGCCGGCTCTGAAGACGCCCCCTCTACTCAGGGAGCACCGATTGTATCAGGCAGACTGGCTGCTGCGATTTTATGATTTTGAAGTGGAAGAGCTTTTTTCCGGAGCTCGAGCTAACCTGGATTACCGGCTGGACCCCAAGCTGAACTGGGCTTTAAATAATCTGAATAGGTTTCCGGTAGAAATTAATCAAGCAAATTATCATGATCTTCTCAGAGTACCGGGTATCGGGCCCCGGACGGCCCGGAAAATTTTAGAGACCAGGCAGGAGGCCAGTATTAGTTATCAGAATCTGAAGAAACTGGGACCGGTTTTGAAAAGGGCCAGATACTTTATAACCTGTCAGGGGAAATACCGGTCAGGTATACCCTTCCGGGAAGATTTAATCAAAGTCAGAGTCAGAGAGCAGGAAAGAGGCAATGATTATCAGCAGATTTCTCTTTTTTCCGAGGAGCAAGAGAAAGCAGAAGAACTGAATGACCGAGTAGTTTAATTGGCAGTTTCAGGAAAACAGACAGTCCGGAAAAGTAGTAAGCAAAGAGAGAAAATTCTTCAGAATGAGAAAAATGTAAAAACCCTGCAGGAAGTATAGGAAATGAAGGAAGATTAGAAAGTGCGGGATGCCTGATGCTTTATTATAAATTTTTTTTGAGGGCATCAGCATAAAAAAAGAAAAAACCTGAAAGCTCAGTCCAGATTTATGCCAAGGAAATATCGGGAGTTTCTTGTTGAAAAGGAGAATAATATAAAATGACAATCAGCTTTCCTTACATGGAATCATCGGTGGTTTACTACAAATTATTTGAGATGCTGGGCCATGAGGTGGTTGCTCCACCCCGGCCCACCCAGAAAACCTTTAAACTGGGAGTTAAGTATGCTCCAGAATTTTCCTGCTTTCCCTTTAAAGTTATATTGGGCAATATGATTGAACTCCATGAAATGGGTGTTGATACCATTTTTATCAGCGGGGGTTATGGACCCTGCCGGGCCGGCTATTACGGGCCAGTTCAAAAAAAGCTTCTTAATTACATTGGCCTGGATACGGACGTCATTATTTTCGAACAGGTTCGGGGAGGCTGGAAGGATTTCTTGAATAATGTCCGGCTGCTCAAGAAAAATGCTTCAATTTACAGGATGATAAAAAGCGTTTATACAGCTTATAAAATATCTGTTTCCATGGATAGTATTTTAAAGCTAATTCACAGGAGGAGACCTTATGCCCGGGATAAAAGCCGTCTCAGTGAGTTGTGGGACGAGTTTGAGCAGGAATATCTTAAAGTTGAATCCAGCAGAGATATTGAACGGGTCGAAAGCCGGGCTCGGGAGAGAATTGAAGATCTGGAATATGATTTCCCTCCGGAAAGCGAGAGGCTGAGAGTAGGTATAGTGGGTGAAATCTACGTGGTTATGGAAGGCTCGACCAATAATTACATTGAAGAGATGCTTAATGAAATGGGGGTTGAAGTTGAGCGGTCCCACTATCTGTCTGAATATATAGAAAGCCATATGATACCCTGGAAGAAAAAAGAGTACCTGCATATTCTGGATAAGGGAGAAAAATATCTGGAAATTATAATCGGAGGCCATGCCAAGCGCTCCATAGGTCATATTGTTGATTATAAAGAACGAGGGTTTGATGGAGCAGTGCATCTAAAACCCTTTGGCTGCCTTCCCGAGATAATATCTCAGAGTATGCTGGACAGGGTTTCTCAGGATTTAAATATTCCTATACTGCCGTTATCCATTGATGAGCAGATGGGTGAAACTCACACCCGAACGAGGCTGGAGGCCTTTCTGGATCTGGTCAGGGGAAGAAAAGAAGAGCAGGCAAGTAATAAACAGGAGAAGTAAATTGATATCTTTACCATAAAAACTTATCCTGAAAAATCTGAAGAGCATCATAATTATAGCCACTTTAAATAAATTTATTTGCCTGCAAATTAAATGGGTAATTAGCCTTATTTAGTTAAATTTTCTGGTTTTATTTGAATCAATTACT
>SLJX01000190.1 GCA_007134885.1 Halanaerobiaceae bacterium | reverse complement strand
TATCCCCAGAATATTGTTGGGCCCGGTTATGGTTTTTTCCGGACTTATTTTTCCCGGCAGCAGGTCAGCTATGGTCCGGGTTCTGGCCCGGGGGAAGGAATAGCCCTCTCTTAAATATTTCTGCAGGCCGGACTGGAAGGACTCAGATTCCTCTACCAGGAGACTGGCTATCCTATCAAGGGGTTCAAGCTGGCCGCTTTCACTGCCAAAAACAATATCGGTGACCAGACCGGTGCCGGCCAGGGTTTTCAGGGCTCCTTCAGCAAAAAATTCAGCGCTGCGGACAGCGGAAGCCATCGGCAGTTCCAGCACCAGGTCCACTCCGGCCCGGACCGCCATTTCGGCTCTCAGCCATTTGTCAAAGCAGGCCGGCCGGCCTCGCTGGGTAAAGTTGCCGCTCATTACAGCAATTACCGGTTGTTCACCCCCTATTTTTCTGGTTTCTTTGAGATGATAGAGGTGACCGTTGTGAAAGGGGTTATATTCTGTTATTATTCCAGTAGCAGACATTTTTTTCTCTCCTTAAAATAAATTGGCAATATTATTAATCTTGTCAGTTGCGGCACTTGTGATTTTTTGTACAATAAAAAAGGATTATTCTTTTTTATCCAGTATTTATATTATAGGTTAGTATTGATAATAATAACCAGCGATCAGGCAGACCCTATGTTGATGGGAAATTAAGAGTAAATTTAATTCACTGGTTCGAGCAAATCTGGTACTGATATAATTCAGCCGGCTGTTTTTCTAATTTTATCAAATTGAGTATCAGGCGGCAAATTTTTCTGCAGCTGGTTAGTTTTTCGAGAGAAAGATTTATGTTTTTAGAATGTGTGCCTGGGCGAAAAATGGTGAGGGGGTTTAAGGATATGGATATAATTGAAGGTTTTAAGCAAAAAGCCAGAAAATTTAACAGTAGAATTGTTCTGCCTGAGGGAGAGGATGACAGGATTCTTCAGGCAGCCTGCCAGATAATGCAGGAAGGAATTGCCGAAGTTATTTTACTGGGTGATGAGAGCAAACTTGTCAGCAGAGCTCGAGACCTGGATCTTAATATTGCTGGCTGCCAGGTCATCAATCCGGCCAGTGAAACTGAAGAAAAAGCGGCTCTTGCTGAACTTATGTATGAGCTGCGACATCATAAGGGAATTGATAGAGAGAAGGCCAGAAAGAAAACTTCTAATCCTCTCTATTTCGGAACTTTAATGGTGGCAGCCGGTAAAGCTGATGGCATGGTTGCCGGGGCCGCCAATCCCACCGGCAGGGTTTTACGCCCGGCTCTCCAGACCATCAAAACCAAAGCAGAAATATCGATTGTTTCCGGGGCCTTTATTATGGTTTTACCCCGGGATGAGTTTGGAGAAAAAGGGGTTCTGGTGATGTCAGATTGTGCCGTCAATCCGGAGGTAAATGATGAGGAACTGGCAGAGATAGCCGTCAGCACAGCCCGGAATACCAAAAAACTGCTGGATATCGATCCCGTGGTGGCCATGCTGTCCTTCTCTACTCATGGAAGTGCCAGGCATCCTCTGGTATCAAAGGTGAGAAGGGCCACCAACAGGGCCCGAAAAATGGCTCCGGAGTTTGAAATTGATGGAGAACTTCAGGTTGATGCTGCCCTGGTGGCTGAAATTGCCAAAAGCAAGGCCCCTAACAGCCTGGTGGCAGGGCGGGCCAATGTTTTAATTTTTCCCGATCTCCAGTCCGGTAATATCGGTTATAAGTTGATCCAGCGCCTGGCGGGAGCTGAAGCAGTCGGTCCGATACTGCAGGGTATGGACCGTCCGGTAAATGACCTTTCCCGGGGCTGCTCAGTTGATGATGTTGTTAACCTGGTCGCCATTACAGTACTGCAATCAAACTAATTCCAGCCAGATTATCAGGGATAAATTATGAATCCGGATCCAGTTGAATTAGAATTTAATATAATCAGCTGAACCGCTAACTGAAATTAGGTCCAGCTCTGGAGTAAAATTTTTAATATGGCCCTTATATGGTACTAATATACCAGAAGCAAAACATACCAGAAATAAAACCAAGAGGTGATAAAAAATGAAGGTGCTGGTCTTAAATAGTGGAAGCTCCTCAATTAAATATCAGCTGTTTAACATGGAAGAGGAGAGTGTCCTGGCCAGGGGAATCGTAGAAAGAATCGGAATTGAAGATTCCTTTCTGGAGCAGGAAAATATAGAGGGGGAGGAACTCCTCTGGCAGGAAGATGTTGCCGATCATTCACAGGGAATAAGCCTGGTGATTGATGCCCTTCAGGATGAGAAAAAGGGTGTGCTGGAAAATATGGATGAAATCAATGCTTTAGGGCACCGGGTAGTTCACGGGGGAGAAAAGTTTGCTGATTCGGTGCTGATTACCTCCGAGGTTGTTGAAAAAATAGAAGAGGTTTCCGAGCTGGCCCCCCTGCATAATCCTCCCAATCTGGCCGGAATCAAAGAGTGCCAGAGACTAATGCCCGACAAACCTCAGGTGGGAGTATTTGATACGGCCTTTCACCAAACCATGCCGGAGGAGGCCTATATTTATGCCCTGCCCTATGAATATTACCAGAAGTACGGGATAAGACGTTATGGTTTTCACGGAACCTCCCATAAATTTGTCTCCCGGAGAGCTGCTGAACTTATGGATAAAGCCCTGGAAGAACTGAAAATTATAACCTGTCATCTGGGTAATGGAGCCAGTGTGGCCGCTGTAGATCAGGGCAGGTCGGTTGATACCAGCATGGGCCTGACTCCGTTAGAAGGATTGGTTATGGGTACCAGATGTGGTGATATTGATCCGGCTATCGTTCCCTTTCTTCAGAAAAAAGAGGGGCTGGAGCCGGAAGAGGTGGACAGCATTATGAACAAAGAAAGTGGACTGCTGGGTATTTCTGGCATCAGTAATGATTCCCGGGATGTTTCGGAAGCAGCTCAGCAGGGTAATAAGCGGGCCCGGCTGGCGGCAAAGGTTTTCAACTACCGGGTAAAAAAATATATCGGAGCCTATGCAGCTGCCATGGGTGGGACAGATGCCATTGTTTTTACTGCTGGAATTGGCGAAAATGATGGAGCTATCAGGGCAGCTATTCTGGAAAATTTAGAATTTTTAGGTTTTAAACTGGATGAAACCAAGAATAATACCAGAGGAGAGGAGATTGAGATCTCAACCCCTGGTTCCCGGGTTAAAGTTTTTGCGATTCCCACCAATGAAGAACTGGTAATTGCCAGAGACACAGCTAAAATATTAGAAAACAGGGAATAATTCTTGACATGAACGGACGGGATAAGGTATAATTGTTCTTGATTACAAGAGAATCTGTCAATTATGGAGGGAAGGACTTTGTATGTGAACCTGGGAGAATTAAAGAAAAAGGGTTCTTTCAAGAAATTCTCTGACCGTTACAGTCCCGACAACATTGATTACTTCAACCGGAAAGTTAAAATTCCAGCTGATTTTGAGGTTTCTCTCACCGTTTATAAGGATTCTGACAGTTTTATCTTTATTGGAAGATTATCAGGTAAATTTATTCTGGAATGCAGCCGCTGTCTTCAGGAATTTGAGCAGGAGATTGACAGGGAATTAAATTTCACAATTCCTGCTGAGGATATTGCCGAGATCAGTAAGGTAGACATCAGCAGCTACATCCACGAAGTTTTGATTCTGGCAATTCCGATAAAAGCTCTCTGTGACAGCGAGTGTCAGGGTATCTGCAGTCAGTGTGGAGCCGATCTCAATCAGCATTCCTGCGACTGTAGCCAGGAGGAACTGGATCCCCGGCTGGCAAAGCTTGAGCAGTTTTTTGATGACAATTAAGTAACCTTGGTATTTTAAAAATTAAATATCACCGGAATAGCATGAGATTTAGATTGTTGCTGTAAAGGAGGTGTTCTAATGGCTGTTCCCAAGAGAAGAACTTCAAAAACCAGAAAAAGGAAAAGAAGGACCCATAAAAAACTGCATTCTCCCAATTTAGTTGAATGTTCCAACTGTCTGGAGATGATTTTACCGCACAGGGTGTGTCCGGAATGCGGTCATTATAAAGGACGACAGGTAGTAACCATCGATAAAGAAGAATAACAGCATGTTTAGCTTGTTTAGCCTGCAGTCCTTCTGCAGGCTTTACATATTCAGAGATAATGAGATTTTTTTATTTTCTGGAGGATATTTTATTTTTTTTTATTTTTATCAGGTTTTTTAAAGCAGGCTGTAATGTAGAGGTTGCTGATTATAACAGGGCGGTGGTAAAGTGAAGATTGCCATAGATGCCATGGGGGGAGACCAGGCACCCGAAGTCAATGTTCGGGGGGCACTCCTGGCTATCAGAGAGTTTGCTGATATTGAACTGACTCTGGTTGGAGATGAGAAAAAAATTACTGAGTTTTTACCGGAAAATTATTCCGAAGACCGGCTCAACTTCAGACAGGCTGAGGAGGTCATTACCGGGGAGGAAAAGCCGGCGCTGGCTCTGAGAAGGAAAAAGGGAGCCTCTATTGCTGTGGCGGCAGAACTGGTAAAAAATGAGGGATATCAGGCCTTGATTTCTGCCGGCAGCACCGGAGCTTCTCTGGCTGCTGGAATTTTAAAAATTGGCCGTCTTCCCGGAATCAAAAGGCCGGCAATTTCTACTATTTTTCCCGGCAGAAAAGGCTCGACCCTCTTGCTGGATATGGGCGCCAATGCCAATGCCGAGCCCAACTACCTGCAGCAATTTGCTGTCATGGGCCAGCTTTATTCCCGGCTGATCATGGAAAGAGATAATCCCAGGCTGGGACTGATGAGCGTGGGCGAGGAAGAGGGCAAGGGCAGCAAACTTACTGATGAAGCCCATGAGCTTATCTCCAGCAGTGAGGCCGTGACCAATTTTATTGGGAATGTTGAGGGGCGGGATATTTTTACCGGAGAATACGATGTAATTGTTACCGATGGCTTTACAGGCAATGTTATTCTTAAAACATCTGAAGGGCTGGCTGATTTTATTTTCTCAGAACTTAAAGAAGCTCTAACCAGTAATACCCTGGCCAAACTGGGAGCTCTACTGGTAAAAAATGAGTTACAAAACATGAAAAATAAACTGGATTATAAACAGTATGGAGGGGCTCCCCTGCTGGGACTTAAAGGTAATGTGATAATTTGCCACGGTAGTTCTGATGAAACTGCAATTTTTAATGCCATTCGAGTGGCGAGAAAAACCATCGAGCAGGAGATAGTTTCAGTCATTGCCTCAGAAATAACTGAGGAAGGTGTAAATAATGACCAGGAAAGCAACAATAACCGGAGTGGGTAAATATGTGCCCCCGAAGGTATTAAGTAATTATGATCTGGAAGAAATGGTGGATACCAGCAATGAATGGATAGTTCAGCGGACCGGAATTGAAAGGAGACATATAGCAGCCGAGGATACCCCCTGTTCCGAACTGGCGTTAAAGGCCGGAAAAAGAGCTCTGGAAAATGCCGGTCTGGAGGCTAGCAAGCTGGATTTAATTCTGGTGGCCACCGTTACACCAGACATGCCCTTCCCGGCCACAGCCTGCCTGCTCCAGCAGGAACTGGGAGCTGGAGGGGCTGCTGCCTTTGATCTGGAGGCAGGCTGTTCGGGTTTTGTCTACGGGTTGAGTGTGGCAGAGCAGTTTATTGTTTCGGGAACCTATGATAATATTCTGGTGGTGGGGGCAGAGACCCTTTCCAAAATTGTCGATTGGGAGGACAGATCGACCTGCGTACTCTTTGGTGATGGAGCAGGGGCTGCTGTGCTGCAGCCGGCGGAATCGGGAGGTGTGCTGGCTACCGAGCTGGGTTCTGATGGCAGCGGAGCTGACAGCCTCTATCTTCCGGCTGGAGGTTCTCTCAATCCTTCCTCCCACAGTACTCTAGAAAACGGGATGCATTATATTAAAATGGAGGGCAATCAGGTCTTTCGTTTTGCCGTTAAAATCATGGGGGAAGCCTCTCTCCGGGTGCTGGAGAAGGCCAATCTTAAGCCCGAAGATGTGGACTTTTTTGTTCCCCATCAGGCCAATACCAGAATTATCAAAGCTGCTGCTAAACGACTGAAATTAAAGGATGAAGATGTGATCATTAATCTACCGGAGTACGGTAATACTTCCAGCGCTTCCGTACCGATTGCCCTGCAGGAAGCTGTTGAGTCTGGCAAAATAAATGACGGTGATATTCTGGTGCTGGTGGCCTTTGGAGCAGGTCTAACCTGGGCGGCTGCGGTGATGGAGTGGAATAAAGGAGGCAGATAATAGATGGAAAGTCTATTCCGAACAGAACTGTGTCAAAATTTAGGAATTGATTATCCGGTTTTTCAGGGTGGAATGGCCTGGGTAGCCACCGGTGAACTGGCAGGCGCTGTTTCTGCTGCCGGAGGTCTGGGTATAATTGGGGCCGGAAATGCTTCCGCCGGGGTGGTTGCCGAAGAAATAGACAAGATAAAGACCATAACCGATAAACCCTTTGGTGTTAATGTTATGCTTCTTTCTCCCTTTGTGGAGGAGATTGTTGATCTGGTTACCAGGGAGGAAGTTCCCGTAATTACGACCGGGGCAGGCAATCCCGGCAAGTATATTTCCCGGTTCAAAGAAGCAGGCTGCCAGGTTGTGCCGGTAGTCTCTTCAGTAGCCCTGGCCAGAAGAATGGCCCGACTAGATATTTCGGGGGTTATTGCCGAAGGGGGTGAGGCCGGCGGTCATGTAGGCAGGCTCAATACCATGGCAATGATACCGCAGATAGTGGATGCTGTGGATGTTCCTGTAATTGCAGCCGGGGGAATTGCCGATGGCCGGGGTTTGCTGGCAGCTATAACCCTGGGGGCTCAGGGAGTGCAACTGGGAACAAGATTTGTCTGTTGTGAGGAGTGCACCGCCTCTCAGGAATATAAAGAAGCCATTATCAAGGCCAAAGATAGAAGCACTGTGGTTACCGGTCGATCTACCGGCCACCCGGTCCGGGTCCTGAAAAATATTTTTACCAGAGAACTGGAAAAAATGGAAGCCCGGGGCTGCGATCCGGAGGAAATTGAGGAATTTGGGGAAGATAAGCTTCGTCAGGCGGTTTGTGAAGGAAAAGTGAATGAGGGCAGTGTGATGGCAGGACAGATTGCCGGCCTGATTGAAGAAGTTTTACCGGCCGGTGAAATAATTGAGAATATGATCAGAGAAGCCCGGCAAATTCTGGAGAGTCAGTGCCAGCAGCAGGGGGCCGAAAGAGATGGAAAATAAAATAGCCTTTATCTTCCCCGGGCAGGGTTCTCAGAATGTGGGAATGGGAGAGGAGTTATATCAGGATTTTGAGATGATCAGGGATTATTTTGCCAGGGCTGAGGAGATACTGGACCTGGATTTAAAGCGGCTCTGCTTTCAGGGGCCAGAATTTGATCTGAATTTGACTGAAAATACCCAGCCGGCAATATTTCTTTTAAGTTCGGCTGTCAATGGACTGCTGGAGAAATCGGGAATAACACCTGCCATGGTGGCCGGCCACAGTCTGGGAGAATACAGCGCCCTGACGGCTGCCGGGGCAATTTCCTTTACCGAGAATTTAAAGCTGGTGCGGGCCCGGGGCAGAGCCATGGAAGAGGCTCTGCCGGCTGGACTGGGATCTATGGCGGCGATCATCGGCCTGAAAAGAGAGAACCTGGAGGAAATCTGTGCCAGAGTTAATGGAGTTTGTGAACTGGCCAATATAAATACTCCAAAACAGATGGTGATTTCCGGAGAGAAAGAATTGATCAAAGAAGCCATGGAAATAGCCAGGGAAAGGGGAGCCCGGAGGGTGATAGAGCTTTCTGTCAGCGGACCATTTCACTCCAGCCTGATGGAGCCGGCGGCGACCAGATTGAAAGCTGAGCTGGATAAGGTTAATATCAGTGATGCCAGAGTTCCCCTGGTTGCCAATGTGACTGCTGAAGCTACAGTTTCAGCCGGGGAAATCAAACAGAATTTACTGGAGCAGCTTAATTCCAGTGTTCTCTGGGTGGATTCAATGAAATATATGATAGCCCAGGGAATAGAAGTCTTTGTGGAGGTAGGTCCCGGTGATATTCTTAAAGGACTCCTGCGGAGAATAGATAAATCGGTAAAAACTTTTACTACCAGAAACCCTGCTGAAGTCAGGGAGGTTATTAAGGAGCTGGGAACATGATTGAACTGACTGGTAAAGCAGCTGTAGTAACGGGAAGCTCCCGGGGTATAGGAGCAGCAATAGCCCGAAAGCTGGCAGACGCCGGGGCTGATCTGGTGTTAAATCATTCTCGGGCAGCAAGCAGAAACGGGGCAGAAGCGGTAGCAGAAAGTATCGCTTCCCGGGAAGGTGATAACAGGGTTATCATCAGCCAGGCCGATGTCAGCCAGGCTGATCAGGCTCAAAAATTAATTCAGAGCTGCTTGCATGAGTTTGGTAGTATTGATATACTTGTAAATAATGCAGGAATAACCCGGGATACCCTGCTGATGAGGATGAAGGAAGAGGACTGGCATGCGACCCTCAGCGTAAACCTGGGAGGGACCTTTAACTGCAGCAAAGCAGCAGTCCTGCCCATGATGAAACAGAGATCGGGCAGAATCATCAACCTTTCCTCAATAATTGGTCTGATAGGGAACGCCGGCCAAACCAACTACGCTGCCTCTAAAGCCGGCATAGTGGGATTTACCAAATCTCTGGCCCGCGAGGTGGCCGGCCGTAATATAACCGTTAATGCAGTAGCTCCGGGCTTTATTGCCACTGAAATGACCGGAGGAATGCCGGACAAAATCAAAAAGGAGATGCTGGACAGGGTTCCGCTGCAGAGAACGGGAGAGCCTGAAGATGTGGCGGAGGCCGTGTTATTTCTGGCTTCCGGGAGAGCATCTTACATTACCGGTGAAGTTTTAAAAGTTACCGGAGGTCTGGGGATGTAATTTTTTGAAGTTTTTTGGCAAACCGGAAAGGAGGTGAAGAGGATGGCTGATTTACTGGAAAAGGTGAAAAATTTAATAGTTGAAGAGCTGGCCGTTGATCCTTCCGAGGTTACTGCTGAAGCATCTTTTATTGAAGATCTGGGGGCCGATTCTCTGGATGTTGTGGAACTGGTTATGGCCATGGAAGAGGAGTTTGACCTGGAAATTCCTGATGAAGATGCTGAAAAAATAGAAACCGTGCAGGATGCAGTTGATTATCTTGAGAACAAAATCTAAGAAATTAATTTATTAAATATAAAAATGGCCCCTGCAGCAGAACCGGGGCCATTTTGCCATAAATATCGGGCTTTAGGAGGTTCACTAAATGAGCAATAGGGTGGTAGTTACCGGGCTGGGAGTATTAACCAGTCTGGGAGACAGCGCAGCAGAATTCTGGAATAACATTATTTCAGGAAAATCCGGAATTACTAAAATTGAAAAGATAGATAATATTGAGGAGTATCCCAGCAGAATTGGAGGAGAGATCAAAGAATTTGACCCCTCCTGTTTTATTGATCGGAAAGAAAGAAGAAGAATGGCAATTTTTACCCAGTATGCTGTTTATACAGCTTTAAAGGCCCTGGAAGATTCCGGACTGGAAATTACCCCGGAACTGGCTGAAAAAACAGGAGTCATTGTGGGCTCAGGTATCGGGGGAGTTGAGGTTCTAGAAGAGCAGATCTGCCGTCTTTATGATAGAGGTCCCGGCAGGGTTAGCCCCTTCTTTATTCCCATGATGATATCTAACATGGCAGCGGGTCAGGTTTCGATTTATCTGGGAGCCAAAGGCCCAAATAGTAATCCGGTCACCGCCTGTGCTTCTGGTACCCATGCCATAGGAGATGCCAGTGAGATTATCAGAAGGGGTGATGCCAGGGTAATGGTAGCTGGAGGCACTGAAGCTTCTATCTGCCCCTCAGCTCTGGCCGGGTTTAGTTCGATGAAGGCCCTTTCTACCCGTAATGATGAACCTGAAAAGGCCAGCCGGCCCTTTGACAAGGAGAGAGATGGCTTTGTCATTGCTGAAGGCAGCGGCATTGTTATTCTGGAAGATTACGAACATGCCCGAAAGAGGAAGGCAAAAATTTATGGTGAGATTGCCGGTTATGGTATGACCGGTGATGCCTATCATATCACCCAGCCTGCTCCGGAGGGAGAAGGAGCCTCCCGGGCTATGAAGATCGCTCTGGAAAAATCCGGGGTTGAGCTCCAGGATCTAAAGTATATCAATGCCCATGGAACATCGACCCCTTTTAATGATAAATTTGAGACGATAGCCATTAAGGATGTGTTCGGGGAGCTGGCCGGAGAAGTGGCCGTCAGCTCGACTAAATCAATGACCGGGCATCTGCTGGGAGCGGCTGGAGGAATTGAGGCTATTACTACAGTGCTGGCCGTTGATGAAGGAGTTATCCCCCCTACCATTAATTATGAAAAACCTGATCCGGAATGTGACCTGGATTATGTGCCCAATCAGGCCCGAAAAATGCCTGATTTAAAGGCTGCCATGACCAATTCTTTTGGTTTTGGCGGACATAATGCCTGTCTGGTAATCAAAAAGGTGTGAGATGAATCCATGAATGAGTTAATGAAAAGTACAGAACTGGAGAAACTGGAAGAAAAACTGGGATTATCTTTCAACGACAGCAGCATCTTGAGAACCGCGGTCACTCACAAGTCCTTTCCCAATGAAAATCGCAGGTTGAAACTAAAGGATAACGAACGGCTGGAATTTCTGGGTGATTCGGTTTTAAGTCTGAGTATTTCCACCTATCTCTTTAAAAACTTCAGGGATGCTCCTGAGGGCAGGCTGGCCAAGATGAGAGCAATCCTGGTCAGTTCCGATACCCTGGCCCGTAAAGCCAGAGAACTAAAGCTGAGCGAACATCTGCTGCTGGGCAGGGGTGAGGAAATCACTGGAGGCCGGAAGAGAGATTCAATACTGGCAGATGCCCTGGAAGCTGTAATTGGAGCAATTTATCTGGATCACGGATTTCAGACCAGCGATAATTTTATTGTAGACTTTTTTCAAACAGATATCGAAAAGGTTCAGAATGGTGATTACAACAGAGATTATAAAACTCTGCTCCAGGAAGTTATCCAACAGGATGGAGATTATCGTCCAGAATATGAAGTTTTAAGTGAAACCGGTCCCGATCACAATAAATCTTTTGCAATCCAGGTCAAACTGGGAGATGAGGTAATCGGTAAGGGAGAGGGTTCCAGCAAAAAAGATGCCGAGCAGCTGGCCGCCAGAAAGGCACTGGAAAATATGGGAGAGATTTAGCATGCAGGCTATCAGAGGAGCAATTACAGCAGCAGCAGATAGACCGGAAGAGATTAGAAGGGCTGTGGAAAAGCTGATGGAGCAGATTATATCTGCCAATCAGATTAAAATTGAAAATATTGTTAGCGTTATTTTTTCTTCCACTGCCGACATCAAATCAATCTATCCGGCTCAGGTTTTCAGGGAAATGGGTTTTGAGAATACCCCTATTTTCAGCTGTCAGGAACCTGAGATTTCCGGCTCACTGGCCCTCTGCATCAGGGTGCTTGTCCACCTGGAGCAGAAAAACCAGGAAGATTTCAAGGAATCTCAGGGGAAGATCAGACATATTTATCTGGAGGGGGCCCGGAAGTTAAGGCCTGACCTGGTGGAGGAGAGCCTGGATGGCTGAAAGAGCTATTGCAATTGACGGGCCCTCCGGGGCGGGCAAATCTACTACGGCCAGATTGCTGGCCAGAGAGTTAGATTTCAAGTGCATTGATACCGGAGCAATGTATCGGGCTGTGGCTTTGGCCGGTCTGAGAAATGGTCTGGATTTTGAAAATGAAGAGGAGCTTGCTGAAAAACTTACCGCTCTGGCAGAAGAAATTAAAATAAATTTTTCCCCGCCCGATCAACAGGGTAGAGTCAGGGTTTATCTGAAAGGGGAAGATGTTACCGAAGATATCAGGAAACCTGAAGTCGATCAGCAGGTTTCCCGGGTGGCCAGCATTGCTGGAGTTCGGGAAGTCATGTTGAGAAAACAGCGGGAGCTGGCCAAGCATGAACCGGTGGTAATGGATGGCCGGGATATTGGCACCAGGGTACTCCCTGATGCTGAACTCAAGATTTTTCTGACTGCCAGCCTGAAGACCAGAGCCAGAAGAAGGTTTAAGGATCATCAGGCTCAGGGGGAGAAACTTTCCCTGCAGGAGGTAGAGAATCGACTGAAGAAGAGAGATGCCCGGGATAGAGGTAGATCTCATTCTCCACTGCGCAGGGCTGCCGATGCGATAGAGATAAGTACCGATAACAGGGAGCCTGAGGAAGTGGTGAGGAAAATCAAAGATTTATTCAGGGAGGTCAACTAAAATGTCGGATTTTATTTATGCTCTGGGTAAAATATTGGTCAAAATATATTCCAGAGTTATTTTAAGGACCAGAATTATTGGAGTGGAAAATATTCCTGCTGAAGGGCCAGTTGTGATTATGTCGAACCATATCAGTTTACTGGATCCTCCTTTAATTGGAGCAGCAATACCCCGCAAGATTCATTATATGGCCAAGGAAGAACTTTTTCAAAACCCTCTTATAGGCTGGGTTTTAAGGCGGATGGGTGCTTTTCCAGTTAAAAGAGGATCTGGAGATACCAGGGCCTTCAAACAGTCGCTGAAGATACTGCGCAGCGGAGGAGTTCTGGGAGTATTTCCTGAGGGTACCAGATATCCCGAGGGAAAGCTGGGGCCCCCTCACGGCGGTTCAACCGCAATAGCGGTTAGAGGTGGAGCCAGGATAGTTCCCGCAGCCATCAAAAATATTAAGACCCGGGGTCGTCCGGTGATAATTTTTGGGGAGCCCCTGGATATATCCCGGGAGGGTAAACTTTCCCGGGAGGAACGCAGCGAAATTGCTGAAAATATAATGGCAGAAATTGCTAAACTGCTGAAAACTGCTGAAGAGCAAAGTTGAATTCTCTGCCGAACTGACAGTCAGAGGAATTATTTTAAGAAAAAAGCAGGAATTATAAAATTGATAGAGAAATTAACAAAGGGCAAGCATTGTGTGCTTAAACTCAGTTATATTACTGTAGGTGCAATTAGAATCTGACGGGTAGGCAGGTCTGGAAGGAGGTGAAGGTTCTGGAGATTAAGACTGCGGAGGAAGCAGGTTTTTGCTTCGGAGTAAAAAGGGCCATTGAGATGGCAACCGGGCAGGTTGAATCTGGAGAAGACATTCCTGTCTATACTCTGGGCCCTATTATTCATAATCCGCAGGTAGTTAAAAAACTTGAGAACCTGGGCATTGTTTCTGTTGATGATCTGGCTGAGATCGATGAGGGAGTCATTATTATTCGCTCTCACGGTGTGGAACCGGAGGTAATTAAACAGGCCAGGGATAAGGGTCTGACAATTATAGATGCGACTTGCCCGTATGTTAAGAAAGCCCAGGAAAACGCCAGTTTATTAATTTCAGAGGGATATCAGACATTAATATATGGTGACCGAGAACATCCTGAAGTAAAAGGTATCCTGGGTGCTACTGATTATCAGGCTGAAATTATTCAAAACCCAAAAGACCTTGAAGAAATACAGCTGGCAGCCCGGGTTGGAATTGTGGCTCAGACCACCAAATCACCGGCGTCTTTTCGGAACCTGATTGCAGAAATACTTCCACTGGTTAAGGAATTAAAGATATTCAATACTATCTGCAATACCACCCAGGTACGACAGCGTTCTGCCGAAAAGCTGGCTGAAGAGGTTGAAGTAATGTTTGTTATTGGAGGTTTTAACAGCGCCAATACCAACAGGCTGGCAGAATTGTGTGCTTTAACAGGCACACCAACTTATCACATTGAAACAACCGAGGATATTGACTGGAACTGGCTAGAAGGAACTAAAAAAATAGGTATTACAGCAGGGGCTTCAACCCCGGATTGGTTAATAAAGGAGGTCATTCAGGTAATGAGTCAAGAGAACAAAGACATGGAAAAAGAAGAACTGACACTGGAAGAACAGGAAGAGGAAAGAGAAGTTGTGGAAGAAGAAGATAAAAAGGCTGAGTTCGAAGAGGTTTCTGAAGAAAAGGTGGAGGTAGCTGAAGAAACTGAAGAGGCAGCTGGTGAAGCTGAAACAAAGGTGGAAGATGAAACAGAAGCAGCAGCAGAAACTATCGAGGATGCATCTGCTGAAAAACCGGAAGTTGAAGAAGTTGTAGTGGAATCCAATTCTCTGGAAAGAACTGAAGCGCCTGTTGAGGAGTCTGGAGAAGAACCAGAGGCTGAAACAGCCGTTGAGGAAGAGCCTGCAGAGGAACCGAAAGTTGAAGCAACTGAGGAAGTTGAGGAATCAGCTGAATCAGCCGAGGTTCAAGCAGAGCAGGAACCAGCAGAAGCTGAAGCTGAAGAAGAACCGGTCGAGGTCGAGGAGACCGAAGTTAAGAAAGAAGAGGAAGAGAAATTCCACTACAGCGATAACGATATAGCCAGGCTGGAAAAGGGTCAGCTGGTCACCGGTACCGTGGTTGAAATTAATGACCAGGGAGTTTATGTTGATGTAAATTATAAAACAGATGGCTTTATACCCTTAAGAGAACTGAGCCATTCTGATGTTGACGATGCTCATGATCTGGTCAGCCTTGATGAGGAAATTAAAGTTGTTGTTTTAACCCTGGAAGATGATGAAGGTAATATGATTCTTTCCAAGAAAAGAGCTGACCAGGAAGAAGCCTGGGATGAGATCCAGGAAGCCCATGAAAACGATGAGATCATTGAAGCAAAAATTCAAAAGGAAGTTAAAGGCGGCCTGGTTGCCGATGTGGGCTTAAGGGGATTTATTCCTGCCTCCCATGTAGCCCTGGGTTATGTGGAAGATTTAAGCCAGTATGTCGGCGAAGAAATGAGACTTAAGGTAATTGAGGTTGACAGAAACAACAACAATGTTGTTCTTTCCGCCAAGAAGGTGCTGGAAGCAGAGCGGGAAAAGAGCAAAAAAGAAACCCTGGAAAAACTGGAAAAGGGGCAGATTATCACCGGCAGAATAACCAAACTGGTTGATTTTGGTGCCTTTGTGGATCTGGGAGGTATTGAAGGACTGCTCCATATCTCAGAAATGTCCTGGGGCAGAATTGGCCATCCCTCTGATGTGCTGGAGGAGGGTGCGGAAATAGAAGTAAAGGTTCTTGATGTCGATAGAGAAAAAGAAAGAATTTCTCTGGGTTACAAACAGCTGCTCCCCGATCCCTGGGAAGATTTTGCCCGCAAGCATTATGAAGGTGAGGTAATCCAGGGCAGGATAACCAAGCTGGTTGATTTCGGTGCCTTTATGGAAGTGGAAGATGGGATTGAAGGTTTGATCCATATCTCTCAGCTGTCTCATAAACATGTCAAGACTCCCGATGAAATAGTGGAGGTCGGAGAAGAACGAGATGCAAAGATTATCAACATTGATCCCGAGCAGAAGAGAGTCGGTTTAAGCTTAAAAGAACTGGAAGAAAAGCCTTCGGCCTCAGAAAAGAAAGAGCAGTCTGAATCTTCTTCTCAGTCGGAAAGGGAGGAAGTAAAAGAAGACATGCCTTCTGGAGCTACAATAGGTGAAAGGCTGGGAGATTTAAAAAATCTGATGTCTGACGATAAAGAGTAAACAGGGGCTCAATACAGACCATCTGCAGAGGGGGATTAATTCAATCCTCCTCTTTTTTATGTTTTCTGCCGGTCTTTATCTGGTAATGGTAATATCACTCCGGCAGATCCGGGACTGGCGGACTGATTGTCCAGTGTGTTGCTAACCCGGGTCAGATGTGATATTATTTTTCTACAGGAGGAAAGCTTATGGTTGAAATAAAGAGAGTTATCCCGGGCTCACCTGCTGAAAAAGCAGGCTTAGAGGCCGGATTAACAATTAAATCAATTAATGGCAGAAAAATTCGGGATTATATTGATTATCTGGGCGAAGTCTCTACCAGTTCCCGGCTGGAACTTAAGGTCTGCCTGCAGGGTTCTGAAAACTGCCATCAGATTTTTATCAGCAGGGAAGCCGGCTCTGGTCTGGGTATAGAACTGGAGGGAATAGTTTATGACGGATTGAAAAGGTGCTGCAACAACTGTATTTTCTGTTTTGTGGACCAGCAGCCTGATAAGGTGAGAAAAAGCCTGACAATCAAAGATGATGATTATCGTTTTTCTTTTTTACAGGGCAGTTTTATTACTCTGACAAATTTAACCAGCAAAGATCGACAGAGAATTATCCGGGAGAGACTTTCACCCCTGTATATTTCGGTTCATACCACCAATCCTGATTTAAGAGCTGAAATCATGGGAAACCCAGATGCTGCCGGCATCATGAAGGATCTGAAGTTCCTGGCCGGGTCAGGTATTTCCTTTCACCTGCAGCTGGTATTAATTCCTGGTTATAATGAAAAGGAAGAGCTGGAAAGAACCCTGAATGATCTGGCCGGGCTGGAAGAGGCAGTGCTTTCCCTGGGTATTGTTCCGGTTGGACTCACCTCTCACCGGGATAACCTGCCGGAGCTTGAAAGCTTTACCCCCCGACAGGCCAGGCAGGTACTTGAAAAAATTGAGAGCTGGCAGAAGGAGAATTGGGAGACCCGGCTGGCAGGCTCGATTTATCCGGCCGATGAATTTTTTCTGATAACCGGCAGCAAAATTCCTGATGAGGAGTACTATAACGATTATCCCCAGCTGGAAAACGGTATTGGTCTGACCAGGCTTTTGAGGAATAATTACTGGAAGACCAGAGAGAGGTATCCTGAGAGATTATCAGTCAATAAATTGCTGGCCCTGGTAACCGGCAAATTGGGCAGTCAGGCTCTCAAACCCCTGACAGAAGATCTCAATGAAATTCCGGGGCTTAAAGTGGAAGTCATTCCGGTTGAAAACAGGTTTTTAGGTGAGCAGGTTACCGTTACCGGTCTGCTGGCTGGAGATGATATAATAAAAACTATCCAGCAAAAAGAAGTTCCAGCTGATCTGGTTATTCTCCCGGAAATCATTTTTAATGATCAAGGGCTGACCCTGGATGGATATGATCGAGCTGAAATAATTGAAGCCCTTCCCGGGAAAGAAATTAAGTTCTGTGAAAATCCGGGAGAGTTACTGGAGGTGGTTTTTGATGAAAAAGCCGGTGGTGGCAATAGTCGGCAGACCGAATGTGGGAAAATCAACCCTCTTTAATCGTTTTGTGGGAGAAAAAAGAGCAATCGTGGAAGGGACTCCCAATTTAACCCGGGACCGAATTTACGGTAAGGGAGAATGGCAGGGGCGGGAGTTTCTGGTGGTTGATACCGGCGGCATTGAACCGGATCCTGATTCAGAGATAAAATCTCTGGTTCTCTACCAGGCCCGTCAGGCCATAGCTGAAGCAGATCTGATACTCTTCGTGGTTGATAATCGTGAGGGTCTTACCGCCAGAGACAGGGAGATTGCTGATATCTTAAGAAGATCACAAACAGAAGTAATTGTGGTGGCCAACAAAACCGAAAATTTTAGCGAAGAAAATAAACCCTGGGAATTTTACTCCCTGGGTTTTGAAAGAGTTATTGCCATATCTGCTGAGCACGGCAAAAATATCGGCAATCTCTATGAAGAGATGGTAGGCCTGCTGCCAGAACACAGCAGTGAAGAGATTACCGGAGAGGAGCCACTTCAGGTTGCCGTGGTAGGCAAACCCAATGTTGGTAAATCTTCACTGGTAAATTATGTCCTGGGACAGAATCGGGTGCTGGTTACTGCAGATCCGGGCACCACCAGAGATGCCGTAGATACTCAGGTTGAAATTAAGGGCTCCAGTTTTAACCTGATTGACACTGCCGGCCTGAGAAGAAAGTCCAGGGTTGACTGGTCGGTGGAATATTACAGTAATTTGAGAGCAATTAGAGCCATGGACCGGGCCGATGTAGTGCTGATGATGATAGATGCCGGCGAGGGCGTTACCTCTCAGGATAAAAAAATTGTGGGATATGCCCATGAAGAGGGCAAGCCCATAGTCCTGGCGGTTAATAAGTGGGATACCCTGGAGAAGGACAGCACTACCGCCCGGGATTATCAGGATGAAATCTATTATCAGCTTAAATTCTTAAATTATGCCCCGGTTGTCTTTATTTCTGCCCTGACCGGCCAGCGGATTGAGGAGCTTTTTGAACTGGTAGAATATGTTTTTGATCAGGCCTCTCTCAGAGTTAAGACCGGCCTTTTGAATGAAGTAATTCAGGAAGCGGTGCAGTTAAAACAACCGCCCTCCTATAAGCAGAAAAGGCTCAAGATATATTATGTCACCCAGACTTCTGTCCGACCGCCTACCTTTATTTTTTTTGTTAATGATCCTGAACTGATGCATTTTGCCTATCAGCGGTATCTGGAAAATTCTTTGCGGGAGGCCTTTGGTTTTATCGGTTCTCCGCTCTGGCTTAAGTTTAGAAAGAGAAAGTCTGAATAAAATTGTCCGGATTATTTAGGAGGTTAATATGAGGCTGGTTATATTTATACTGCTAGCTTATTTTATTGGTTCGATACCCACCGGTTATCTCTTTGTGAAAAAACTTTTGGGAGTTGACATCAGACAGTACGGCAGCGGGAATGTTGGTGCCACCAATGTTGCCAGAAAGCTGGGTTTTAAGATGGGAGCAGCGGTAGCCCTGCTTGATATAATGAAAGGATTCATTCCGGTCATGGCTGCCCGCCTGTTCCTGGGCCTGGAACCGACCTATCTGCTTTATCTAATTGGTTTTGCAGCAATTATTGGCCATGACTGGTCAATATTTCTGGGCTTTGATGGAGGTAAGGGAGTGGCCACCACCTTTGGAGTCATTCTGGCTGCTGCTCCCTTAAGCTTTGTGGTCCTGGGTCTCATCTGGCTGGTTATTGCCTTCAGCATTAGAATTGTTTCTCTGGCCTCTTTGCTGGGTACTCTGACCCTGCCGGTGTCGGTCTATTTTTTCAGTGGCGACCTGGCTCAGGCAGCCATGGCCCTGATTCTCTTTGTTTTTGTAGTCTATACCCACAGAGAAAATATAAACCGGCTTTTAAAGGGTGAAGAAAAGCGTATCAAGCCGGGTTCGGAAAAATAATTATGCTGAAAAAGGGGAGGTAACATGTGTACTAGAATTGCAGTAATAGGTGGAGGAAGCTGGGGTACAGCAATTGCAGTCAACCTGACTAGAAAGGGTCAGAACATTAAATTTTATCTGCGGCGTGAGGCACAGGTAGAGAGTATCAAGAAGAACGGAGTCAACCCTGACTATTTCCCGGAACACAGGCTGCCAGACCTCATTGAACCAACCTCTGACCTGCAGCAGGCGGCCGGGGATAGCGATATTATTTTTCTTTCAGTACCAACATCCTCTACCAGAGAAATTATTGGAGAACTTAAACCCTTTTTAAAAACCGGTGTTACCATAGTTTCCACAGCCAAGGGTATTGAGGAAAATTCCCTCCAGACTAATTCTGAAATAATTGCTGAAGCCCTCAGTCCGGAGGAAAAGCTTGCCGTTCTTTCCGGCCCAACTCATTCCGAGGAAGTAATGGTTGGCAAACCAACTGCTGCAGTTGTTGCCAGCCAGGAGGAGCAGACAGCCCGGAAAATTCAAAGGCTGATGAGCAATAAAACCTTTCGGGCTTATACCAATCCTGACGTGGTAGGCGTGGAACTGGGAGGAGCCGTAAAAAATATTATTGCTGTGGCTGCCGGGATTGCTTTTGGCCTGGATTATGGTGATAATGCCGTGGCAGCCCTGATTACCCGGGGGCTGGCTGAAATGAGCCGCTATGGTCGGGAAAGAGGTGCTAAAATTTTCACCTTTTCGGGGCTGGCGGGGCTGGGAGATCTGGTTGTTACCTGCAACAGCACCCACAGCAGAAATAGAACTTTTGGTTATAAGATTGGACAGGGTAAGAGTTTTGCCCGGGCTGAAGAGGAGGTAGGACAGGTTGTGGAAGGAATTAAAACAGCTAGAGCGTTGTATCAGGCTTTACAGGAAGAGAAAATCAAAACTGAAATGCCAATTACAGAAGAGATATATCAGGTTTTATTTGCCGGCAAAAGCCCGGATAAAGCCGTGGAAGATCTGATGACGAGGGATCCTAAAAGGGAAATTGAAGAGGTTGTCAGTATGAATAAATGGATATAAAAGTAAAATACTTAATTAAAATAGGCAAAAAGCAGGATAAATGTTGGATATCTCAAGGTTTTTAGTAATTTTCTTTTAATTTAAGCAGGAGTTTTATGGAGTATCACGAATATAAAGAATAAGTAAAAATCTTATTCAGGAGGTGAGATAATGACCAAGACTGAATTAATCGACCATGTGGCCGAAAAAACCGGTAATACCAAAAAAGACTGTAATGAAATTATCAACACAACCTTTGATTCTATCATGGAATATCTGAAGCAGGAGGCCAAAAAGAAGCAGGATTCCAGGGACAATGTTCAGATCATCGGATTTGGCAGCTTTGAGGTTAGGGATAGAAAAGCCCGTCAGGGCAGAAATCCTCAGAATCCCGATGAGACCATCAAGATTCCTGCCAGAAAGGTTCCTGTTTTCAGAGCAGGCAAAACCTTTAAAGAAACCGTTAAAGATAACTAGGATTAAAAACAAACATTATAATTTAGTATTTTTCAATCCAATTTTTTTTACAGCTTAAATTCAGTAATACATATTGCTGAATAAAAAAGAGGGGCTTAACTGCCCCTTTTTTTTATTTTCGGGAGTTAGTTCTCCATTTAAAGAGTGTAACCCATGGCATAACATGTGACGCTTATCCTAGTAAGCAGCAAAATAACTTTTCATTTGAGTTAAATAACCGGTCACCATAAATTGGTTTGTTAAAAATTTTTTTCCTGGATGAGAGATTAAAGGAGCTAAAAATTATTTCCCGGAGATAAAGCAGCAGGACAAAAACAACCAGAGCCAGAGCCAGAATTTCAATGAATCTGACAGGAATCTGGAGAAATTTAAAGCCATACTCCTGGAAAATATGTTCTCCTGTTAGCCTTAATCCCAAGGCTGTGATTACAAAAGGGAAAGTGAAGGCAGAATAACCGGGGCAGAAACCAACTTTGATTTCAAAATTCATAAGATATTTATAAGAAAAAATGATAACAAATATAAAATGGAGAATAATGCCTGAATACCAGATTAGCTCTGCGATTTCCGGGGTAAAAGGCGTCAGATAACCTGCTAACAGGATAATTCTCATGGAAAAACAGGGAGCTACACTGGCTATCACAGGATTATTGATTTCCTGTAAAACACCAGAGGCATCTGTAATAATCCGGCCAATCAGTAAGAAAATAAACAGGAATGACAGCATACCGCTAAAATATCTTAAACCGGAGCCATAGGGCTGCAATAAATTTCCAACCCCCGCCAGACCCAGCATCAAACCGGCGGCCGGGATTGGTGTAGATTTAAAGCACCTTGTTAAAGGCTCCGCCCTCAATCAACCTTTCTGTTACCCAGCCTGCCACCATTCCGGTTATTTCTATACAGTGTTCTGCCCGCTCCTGACTGGAAAAATCAGTAAAACCGGCAGTTAAAACCCGACAGCAGGTGGAACCATATTCTTTAATAATAAAATCATGAAGGGCGGCACTATAGGTAAAAGATTCTTCCGGCATTTCAGCTCCAGGCTTTTCCCGGCCGTATTTTATTCCTAAGGCCATAACTCCTCCGGAAACCGCTCCACAAAGACACTTTGATTTTCCAATTCCTACCGGAAATCCTGAAGCCAGACTAACAACCTCACGAGGAAGAGGTTCACCCAGCAAATCATTAATGGTATATAAAACAGCCTCCGAGCAAAAAAACTTTTCCCTGCGGTAATAATCGGCAGCCCGTTCTTCCGCCCTGGCAATTAATTTTTTTCGTTTTTTCTCTGATATTTTCTTTGATTCTGCTGATTCTGCAGCCATATTGCTAACCTCCTGGAAAGTTATTTTAAGACATTGAAATGATTGTGTCCTTTTTATAATCCG
>SLJX01000174.1 GCA_007134885.1 Halanaerobiaceae bacterium | reverse complement strand
GCCCTGGAAATTATCATGACCACCCTGCATGCTGGAGGAAAATTTAATTCTGACAGCTATTCCTTTTCCGGGGGTTTGCATGGAGTGGGAGTCTCAGTGGTTAATGCTCTTTCGGAGTGGCTGGAAATTACCACCTGCTGGCAGGGACAGGAATATCGCCAGAAATACCGCAGGGGCAGGCCGGTAGATGAAATAGAAAAAAATGGCAGCTGCAGCAAAAGTGGAACTACAATTATTTTTAAGCCCGATTCTGAAATTTTTACCACAACCAGCTTTCGTTATGAAACCCTGGTTCACAGGCTGCAGGAGTCAGCTTTTCTTAACAGCGGTCTTCAGCTGGAATTAAGGGATTATCGAGATAAAGATGAGGTAAAAAAGGATGTGTTTTCCTACGAAGGCGGGATAAGGGAATTTGTTTCCTTTTTAAACAAGCATCACTCCAGTCTGAATGAAGAGACAATTTATTATTCCAGAGAACTGAAAAAATGCAATTTTGAAATTGCCCTGCAGTATAATGAAGGATATACCGAAAGGATATTCAGCTATGTAAATAATATTAAAACCGATGAAGGCGGTTATCACGAAACCGGTTTTAAAACCGCTCTGACAAGGGCTTTCAATAATTTTGCCCGGGAAAATAATTTGCTGAATAACTCTGACCCTTCCCTGACAGGAAGCGACCTGCGGGAGGGATTGACAGCGGTTCTAAGCCTGCGCCTGGATAATCCTCAATTTGAGGGACAGACCAAAAACAAACTGGGTAACAGCGATGTAAAAAGCAAAATCGAGACAAATTTTTACGAATTTCTGACTGAATATCTTTCTTATAATCCGGAAACAGGCAAAGCTGTGGTTGATAAAGCTCTGCAGGCTGTGAGGGCCCGTCAGGCTTCCAAAAAGGCCAGAGAATTGAGCAGAAAGAATAACAGCATCAGCCAGGGCAATCTGCCGGTAAAACTGGCTGACTGCTCCAGCCGCAAGCCGGAAAAAAGCGAATTATATCTGGTTGAGGGTGATTCTGCCGGAGGTTCTGCTAAACAGGGGAGAGATAGGAAATTTCAAGCTATCCTGCCCCTTAAGGGGAAAATATTGAATGTTGAAAGAGCCCGGCTGGAGAAAATACTGAGCAATAAAGAAATCGTCTCAATTATCAGCTCCCTGGGCACAGGTATTGGTGAAGACTTTAGTATTGATGACCTGCGTTATCACAAGATAATCATCATGACCGATGCCGATATTGATGGAGCCCACATTGCCACTCTGATTCTCACCCTGTTTTATCGTTACATGGATGAACTGATAAAAAATGAACATATTTACCTGGCCTGTCCACCTCTTTATAGAATCAGCAGTAAAGGTAAAAATAAATATTTGTATAATGATAAGGAACTTGCAGATTACCGTCGGAAAAACCCTGATAAAAATTACTCAATTCAGAGATATAAGGGTTTGGGAGAGATGAATCCCGATCAGCTCTGGAAAACCACCATGAATCCGGAAAATAGGCGGTTATTAAAGGTCGAAATTGATGATTTGATTGAAGCTGATGAAATTTTTACCAGGCTGATGGGCTCAAATTCTTCACTGAGGAAAGAATTTATTTTCAACAATGCTTCAGAAGCAATAGAAATTGATGTTTAGGAGATTTACCCGGATTATTTAATTTTATATTTATCCGGTTAAATAACATAAAAAATACAGCAGGAAGGGAGGTAAAGAGATATGCAGAAGTATCAGTGTACAGTATGTATGTATATTTATGATCCAGAAGAAGGAGACCCTGAAGGTGGCGGAGGTATAGTTGTAGAACCCGGCACTCCTTTTGAAGATGTTCCCGAAGACTGGGTCTGTCCGGAATGCGGAGTTGGTAAAGATTTATTTGAACCCTATTAAAAATTGAAATTAACTAACCGGGGCATGTTTGTCCCGGTTAAACTTTATTTTCCAGGGGGGAAGTGCAATTAGTACTACAACTAAAGCTGAACTTAAATCGGGGCAAGATAGTGCGGGAGAAGAGTCCGGAGGAAATATTTTTAAGTGTCAGGCAAAAAGATGCAAGCATAATATTGAAAATTGCTGCAGGTTGCCTGGTATAGTAATTGGCTCTGACGGAAAATGTGATTTTTACAAAATTGACCGCTTTCTGGGAGATACCAGTTCTGATGTTTACTAAAAGAAGGAGGGCAGAATATGCAGATAGAAAATCTGGTTAAGAAAAACAGATCCTACCGTCGGTTTGATAACAGCCATCGGCTCTCAAAGGAGGAGCTAAAATATTTTGTAGAATTAGCCCGGCATACTGCTTCGGCTGCCAACAGACAGCCCCTGAAGTATTTTCTGTCCCTTGAGGAAGAAACAAATAATAAAATATTTTCAACATTAAGCTGGGCCGGTTATCTTAAGGACTGGAAGGAGCCAGTCAAAGAAGAAAGGCCTTCAGCCTATCTTGTTGTCCTGGGAGATACAGACATAACCCGGAAATATTTCTGTGATGCGGGAATTGCACTGCAGACCATGCTGCTGGGGGCAGTGGAAAAGGATCTGGGAGGCTGCATTTTTGCTGCTATAGACAAGGAAAAATTGCGCAATAATCTTGATCTGGATGAAAGATTTGAAATATTATATGTTCTGGCTCTGGGCAGGCCGGTTGAAAAAGTGGTAATAGAAGATATGGAGAATGATGATATTAAATACTGGCGGGATGAAGACCAGGTTCATCATGTTCCCAAAAGGCCCTTGGATGAATTAATAATAAATTAAATTCAAAGGGGGAGCAGGAATGTCTAAAATAGTTGAATCAGTTCCCAACTTCAGTGAAGGAAGAGATGAAGCTGTCATCCAAAAAATCCTGGAGCCCCTCCAGAAAGCTGAGGGAGTTAAGCTGCTTGATAGTTCGGCTGACAGGGACCACAATCGTCTGGTAGTCACCCTAATTGGGGAACCGGAAGCGGTGAAAAACTCAGTCCTGGAAGCATCTTTTATTGCTGTTGACAATATTGATATGAACAGCCATCAGGGAGAACATCCCAGGATGGGGGCCGTTGATGTTGTTCCCTTTACACCGGTTAAGAATGTGGAGATGGAAGAAGCAGTTGAATTGTCTGAAGATTTTGCCGAAAAGTTGGCTGAGAGCCGCGATGTTCCAGTATTTCTCTATGAAGAATCGGCTCGCAGTCCGGAGAGAAAGAATCTGGCAGAGATAAGGAAGGGAGAATATGAGGGGCTGGAGGAAAAATTGCAGCAACCGGAATGGAAACCGGATTATGGTCCGGCCAGGCCTCATAAAACTGCTGGCGGATGTGTGACCGGGGCCAGGATGCCGCTGGTGGCCTTTAATATCAATCTTGATACCTCCAATAAGAGCATTGCTGACCGGATTGCCAGAAATATCAGGCATTCCGGAGGGGGGCTGCGTTACTGTAAGGCAATCGGGATAGACCTGGCTGAAAGGGGAATCGCTCAGGTTTCCATGAATATGACGAATTATAAGGAGACCTCCCTGTATCAGGTTTTGGAAATGGTTAAATTCGAAGCAGAAAGATATGGAGTAAAGATAATTGGCAGCGAACTTATTGGACTGCTGCCGGCCCAGGCTCTAATTGAATCTGCTGAGTATTACCTGAAGCTGGAGGATTTTAAACCGGAGCAGATTATTGAAAACAGGCTGCTGGAGGATTTATAATGTCAGAAAAGCTGTCAGCACTGGTTAATATTGGTGAGCTGGTTACCTGCGAGGGAGAAAAAGGCCTGAATATCATTAAAGAGGCTGCTCTTATTTTTAATAAAGAAAGCGGCAGAATCACCGAGCTGGGAAAAGAAGAGACTTTAAGAAAAAAATATGATTTTTCTGATATAACAGCCGAAGATATGGAGGGCAGGCCGGTTCTGCCCGGATTTATTGACCCCCATACTCATTTTGTCTTTGGAGGATACCGGGCTGAAGAATATTTCTGGCGTCTGCAGGGAATGTCCTACCTGGAAATCATGGAAAAGGGCGGAGGCATCAGCAGTACTGTCAGAGCTACCAGGGAGAGCAGTTTTGAGGACCTATACCGCCGGGGCTGGCAGCGGCTTGATTCCTTTTTAGCTCAGGGAGTTACCACCATTGAGGGCAAATCAGGTTATGGAATGGAACTGGAGACCGAGCTCAAACAGCTGGAGGTTATGAAGAAACTTGCTCAGGAACATCCGGTGGATGTGGTTCAGACCTTTCTGGGGGCACATATTATTCCCGGGGAATATCAGGACAGCCGACAGAAATATATCGATATTCTTATTGACAGGATGCTGCCTGCCGTTGCTGAACGGGATGAGGTAGAATTTTGTGATGTTTTCTGCGATAAAGGAGTCTATACCGTTGAAGAGTCTGAAAAGATACTGCTGGCAGCTCAAAAATTTGGCTTAAAGAGTAAGATCCATGGGGATGAGATTGAATATATGGGAGGAGCTGAACTGGCGGCAAAGATCGGGGCTGTTTCTGCCGAACATCTGCTGAAGGTTTCGGATCAGGGGATTACCGAGATGGAGAAAGCCGGGGTTATCCCTGTTATACTGCCCATCACAGCCTTCAGTCTTCAGGAAAACTATGCCCCTGCCAGAAAAATGGCAGACAGGGGGCTGCCGGTTGCTCTGGCAACCGATTTAAACCCCGGGAGCTGCTATTCAGAGTCTTTTCCCCTTTTGCTTGCTCTGGCTACTCTCAAGCTTAATTTAACCCCTGAAGAGGCCATCAGAGCCGTTACAATCAATGCTGCCAGGGCCATTGACCGGGAGAAGAAAATAGGAAGCCTGAAGGCAGGCAAAAAAGCCGATTTAGCTGTCCTGGATGCTCCCGATTACAGACATTTAATCTATCATATTGGTGTCAATTCGGTTCATTCTGTTTATAAGTCCGGTAAAAAGGTTAAAGAGAAGGGAAAATCCCTGAAATTATAACTAATTGGAACATATCCAAATTGATAATTGATAAGGGTTTCTAATAATTTTTCAGTAATTTTTTCAATAATTTTAAGGAGGAGATCTGATAGATGTCTTTTAAAAATCTGACTCTGGAAGAATTTACTGAAGAACTGGCCGGGGGGAGTGCAACTCCGGGTGGTGGCAGTGTGGCAGCACTTGCTACAGCTTTAAGTTCCTCGTTGTTAAAGATGGTTATCAATTTGACGGAGGACAATGCTGAACTGGACAGCTTTTCTTCAGATTTAAATAAAGATATCAGAGACGCTCTCCATTTAATTGACAGGGATTGCGACAGCTTTGATGAAGTTATGGAAGCCTATAAACTTCCCGGAGAAACCGAGGAAGAAAAAAGCAAACGCAGGCAGGCTATTGAAGAGGGATTAAAAAATGCGACTATGACTCCCTTTGATACCATGAAAGTATCCTTTAAACTGCTGCAGATTTCTTTAAAAGTGGCCAAAGAAGGAAATAAAAATGCTATTTCTGATGCCGGGGTGGCAGGTTTTATGGCATATTCTGCTGTTAAAGGAGCTTATTTTAATGTTAAGATAAATACCAGCTCGATAGAGGATGAAGAGTTTAAGGATCCGGTTAATAAAGAAGCGGAAAAAATGATGGAAGAAAGCAATCAAATGATCGCCCAACTGGAAGATTATTTAAAAGAGCAAATTTGATAATTTCGTAAAATATAAATTTTACGAAATTATATCAATAAAAAAATACAGGGCAGTAAATTTACAAAAATCTTAAAACCTGCTGGATAAACTGTCTGGATAACTGGATCAAGAAAAATTCTGATCATGGAGATAATATTTAATAAAGTTTACCTGAGATCTGCCGGCAGCAGCAGTCTATCTCCTGGAGTTAGATCGGCTCTTGACATTTCGTTGTATTCCATGATTCGGTAAACCAGCTCTCTGGTATCCCTGAAATTACAGCCCCGCTGCCGGGCAATTGACCATAATGTATCTCCAGAAACTACGATATATTCTTCATGGTCTTCGGCATAATCATCGGCGCCAATATATGCTGCCTTTTCCGGAACAGAGCCGCTCAATATTGAGGAAAAATATCCAAAATCACCGCTAAAGCTGCTGCTGGTAAGTGCTGGATTATTAATTCCCGGAAGCTGGAGACTAAAGAGAATTAAAAACAAAATCAGGAGCAGGCAGAAAAATAATAAAAAATGGTTTTTGCTTTTCAGCATTTTTTGACCTCCTCTTTAAGAAATCCCAGAGATTAAAGCAGGGATTAAAGATTGAATTTTTTAAATAGGATTTTTGTTTAAAACCAGGCGGCTGCTGTGCCCTTAAACAGTACTCACGTACGCAACATGTGTTTGTACCTGTATTATACCAGAACAGACATTCGCAGTCAAGGCCCCCTAGAACCTTTGTTTGTTAAAATTAAAGTTTTATGTTATAATATATCCAAATTCAAAAATTTATTTAATTTTTGGGAGGATGAAAAGATGGATGATTTAAGTGGAAGGCAGAAAGAAATTCTGCTTCATATAGTAGAAGAACTTAAAGATAAGGGGTATCCCCCTTCTGTCAGGGAGATTGGAAAGGCTGTGGGGTTAAAATCACCGGCTTCGGTGCATAATCATTTAAAAACACTGGAAAGACTTGATTATATCCGCAGAGATCCTGATAAACCGAGGGCTATAGAGGTTCTTTTTGATTATCAGAATAGATATGCTACCGATACCAGCAGCAAGCGGGAGGTTGTCAGTGTGCCTCTTTTAGGGAGGGTAACTGCCGGCGCCCCGGTGCTTTCAGAGGAAAATATAGAGGATTATTTTCCCCTGCCGCTGGATTATTTTAATCCCGGGAATAAGGATCTATTCATGCTTAGGGTTCAGGGGAAAAGTATGAAAGATGCCGGCATTAATGATGGTGATCTGGTGGTGGCGGTCAGGCAGGCAACCGCTCAAAATGATGATATTGTTATTGCCCTGCTAGAAAATGAGACTACTGTAAAAAGATATTATAAAACCAATGAACATATTGAACTTCGACCTGAAAATGAGGAATTTGAAGTGATTAAAGCCCGTGATGTTAATGTTCTGGGCAAAGTAATTGGTCTATTTAGAAAGATTTCTTAAAAATCAAGGGATTTTGTTAAGGGATTTTACTGGTTATAGCCGTAAAGTTCATCTATTCTTACCAACGATTTTTTGATGAGTTTAAAATCCTGCCAGACGTGTTTTTTCATATTGCTGTTTCTTAATAGATAAGCTGGATGAAAAGTGGGTAAAAAATAAAGATCTCCCTTATTAAACCAGTTTCCCCGGGATTCTGTTATTGATAGGCTGTCATCAACAAGAAATTTTAAAGGGGTAGAGCCTAAAGGAACAATGACTTTAGGCTCTATTAAATTTATTTCTGCTGAGAGGATGGGGGAACAGGCTTCCATTTCATCCCGGGTAGGGGTTCTATTTTCCGGAGGCCGGCACTTTATTATATTGCTGATATATATCTCTTCTCTGCTGATATTGACAGCGGAAAATATTTTATCCAGCAGACGGCCGGCCCTGCCTACAAAGGGTCTGCCCTGCTTATCCTCATCGGCGCCCGGACCTTCACCAACAAACATGATCTTTCTTTCGGTATTACCCTCACCCATGACCACCTGCCGGCAGCCCTGACGGAGATGACACCGTTTGCACTGCCGGGCTTCCTCCTTCAGTTTCGGATAGCTATCTTCAGGGTATGATTCCAGAGAAACCTGTTTTATTTCTCCATTTTCATTAAAAAGCATTATAATCACCCGGTTTTATTATTTTCAAAGCAGAACATCTCTGGCTTTCAGCCCGGTAAATATTTTTGTTCTTTTTAAGCCGAATTTTTGAATCTTCTCCAGCGCAGCAGCAAAATTTTCTCCCACCCTGTCTGCTGAATGGGCATCAGATCCCAGCACTACCGGAATATCCAGCTCACCCATTAATTCTAAAATATAATCAGAAGGATAAAATTCCCGGACCGGTTTGTTAAGACCGTTGGTGTTGATTTCTACAGCAACATCATTTTGGGCTAATTTTTCTAAAACAGGAGTGATTAGTTCAAGTTCCTGCTTTTTATCAGCGAGCCTGTAATTATATATTTTTATTAAATCCAGATGGCCTACTATATTGAAGAGCCCTGATTCAGCAGCTTTTTCTACGATCCGGTAATAATCCCGATAAACATCATAAAGATATTTTTGTGAAAATTTGAACTTATAATCAGGGTGATCGAAATTCCATTCTCCAATATGATGAACCGAGCCAATAGTATAATCAAAGGGATAACTGGCGATTATTTTCCTGATTTCTTCTTCTCTATCGGGAAAATAATCAAATTCTATACCAATTTTGAGGGAAATATCCTGATAACTGTTTTTTATATAGATTAAATTGTCAAAATCAAAGCTGTCCAGATAGTAGCTGTGATCGGAAAATCCCAGACCGGAGAGGCTATTAGCCTTTGCCCGGTCGGCAAATTCACTCAAAATATTTTTATTCTGGCAGGGCTCAACTTCCTCTTCTCCATGGGCAAAGGGATGGGTATGCCAGTCTATTTGCAAATAATATTCTCCTTTCCGGATAAAATATTTCCAGATAAAATACTTGAAATTCCTTGAAGATTTAAGTTAAAATTTTTTTAGGTTATGTCTGCCGTTAAAATATAGTATTTATAAATACAGATAACTAATTACAGCAATATAATAAAATAGAGAATAACTAAAAGGGGAATATAAAAAAATGTAGAAAAAGACTAATTAAATATACTGCTATTAGAGAGCCTCTCCAGTGCTTCTTCTGTTCTTTCTTGAGAAACTGTCAGGGCCAGGCGGACAAATTTATCTCCCTGCTGTCCGTAGCCTATTCCGGGAGTAAAAAACACCCCGGTTTCCTGAAAAACTTTTCGAGAAAACTCTTCACCATTTTCACAGGCAGGAGGTACTTCAGCCCAGATGTAAAAGGAGGCCTGATTGGGGGGGACCTTCCAGCCCAAATCTTGAAGTCCGGCCACCAGCCTGTCCCTTCTCTGTCTATATAGCTGACGCATTTCTTCAGCGGCTGTTTTTTCGGAAGTTAGAGCAGTGATGCCAGCCTTTTGAACAGCCTCAAATATCCCGGAGTCGATATTGGTCTTTATCCTGCCCAGCGACTCAATGAGATTTTCATTACCCACTGCCCAGCCGCATCTCCAGCCTGTCATGTTAAAGGACTTCGACAGAGAGCCAAATTCGATGCCTACCTCCCGGGCACCGGCAATTTCTAGAAAACTGAGGGGCTTTTCTTCTTCCAGATAAACTTCACTGTAAGCTGAATCGTGGGCGACAATAAAATCATATTCTTTTGCTAGAGCCACTACTCTCTGAAAAAATTCTCGGGTGGCCAGGGCTGCTGTGGGGTTATTAGGGTAATTCAGGTAGAGCAATTTTGCCCTTTTCAGGTTTGCCGGACTGATCTCATCCAGCTCAACCAGGTAGTTATTCTCTTTTTTTAGCGGCAGCATTTCCACTTCACCTCCGGCCAGCAGCACTGCTGTTTTATAAACCGGATAGCCGGGGTCCGGGATCAGGGCCAGATCTCCGGGGTTGATATAACAGAAGGGGAAATGGGCTATTCCTTCCTTGGAACCAATGAGAGAAACTACTTCATCTTCGGGATCCAGTTCAACTCCAAACCTTTTCTGATACCAGTCTGCCACTGCTTCCCGATAGGAAAGGAGACCTTCATAGCTGGGATAACTGTGGGTGGAGGGATCCCTGACTGCTTCAATCATGCTCTCTACTATGTGCTCCGGAGTGGGCTGGTCAGGATCTCCGACCCCAAAACTGATAACATCCACCCCTTCCTGTTTGGCTTTATTGATCATCTTATCAATTTCAGCAAATAAATAGGGGGGCAAATTTTTAATTCTGTCAGCCTGCTGCATAAAATTCACTTCCTTTTTTAAAGTATTTGCATTACATACAGGACAAATTTCCTGTTTTAAAACTTGTTTTAAAATTTGTTTAATAATTTAAAATATGCTTAATAGTGGGAATTACCGGCACTTAAGTAAGAATAATATAATTTCAACTAATTTAAATTAAATTTTCCGGTAAAGACCATTTTCGAGGGGCCGGTAATAAATATATTCTGATCCTGCCAGCTAACTTTGAGATTTCCGCCAGGCAGGTTGACTGCTGCCTTTTTTCCGGTGAGCTTATTTTTCACAGCCGCAGCCAGGGCAGCTGCTGCCCCAGTTCCGCAGGCTAAGGTTAAACCGCTGCCTCTCTCCCAGACTCTAAGCTTGATTTCATTTCTGGAAAGGACTCGGGCAATTTCAACATTAGTTTTTTCAGGAAAATAGCTGTGTTTTTCCAGGATAGGTCCCCATTTCTCCAGGGGAAATTCATCGGGGTCTTCTTTGATAAAAATAACAGCATGGGGGTTTCCCATTGAAACTGCAGTAACTGCAAATGTCCTGTCCTGGACAGTTAGTTTTTGTGAGATGATCTCTTCAGGTACGGCTCCTTCCCAGGCGACGGGAATTTGCTCGGGCTTAAATTTTGGCTGACCCAGGTTAACCCTGACCTCAGCCTGAGATTTGTCGCTGGAAATCTTTAAAAGTTCGGGTTTAATAATGCCGGCAGCGGTTTCAATTCTCTGCTTTCTGCCGGAAACAATCTCAAAGGCTGTAAGATAATGAGAGATGCAGCGAATTCCATTGCCGCACATTTCGGCCTGGCTGCCATCGGCATTATAGATGATAACCCGGCAGTCATTTAAACTGCCTTCTTCAGGAGACAGTATCTCCAGAATTCCATCTGCCCCTATGCCAAAATGGCGGCAGCAAAGCTGGGTTATCCGGGATTTATTGAGTTTAAGTCTCTCCCGGTCAAAATTGTTAATTACTAAAAAATCATTTCCAAGTCCATGCATCTTGGTAAAATCAATCTTCTTCATTATACTTGCTGCTCTCCTCTCCTTTTTCTTTCTCTGTATCATCGCCATCAAAGAGATTAATTCGTTTTTCAGGTACCAGAGTTGAGATGGCATGTTTGTAGATAAGCTGATCTTTACCGTCGCTGTTAACAAGAATGGTAAAATTGTCAAAGGCAACTACCAGACCATTGAGCTGAAAACCATTGATTAGATAAAAGGTGACAGAAATATTATCTTTTCTCAGTTCATTTAGTATTTTGTCCTGTAAGTTTTTATTACCCATGGATCTGTCTCCCCCTCTTTTTATCTTAATGATATAATTTAATATGATAAAGTTAATCCATTTTAAAATAAATAACCCGGCATTATTTAATCCGGCAACTAAAAAATTCCGGAAAACTAAAAAGATTCCTTCAGTGTGGTGAAATTTTTCTGGAAAAATTTTTGCTCTACCAGCCGGAGCAGATAAATTAAAAGTTCGCTGTTGGGCCAGGATTCGCTATCAAGCCAGATATATTCCCGGTCGCGTTTTATAAAACTCTGCTGTTTTTTAGCCAGGTGGCGGGAATTCCTTTTTATCAGACGCACAGCCTCCTGCAGAGATGTTTCTCCCTCCAGATAAGCTATTATTTCTTTATAACCAACAGCCTGCCGGGCAGTTTTGCTTAAATCATATTTACTTCTAAGCTTCTCTACTTCTGCAACTAATCCCTCTGCAATCATGCTGTCGACCCGATAATTGATATCCTGATAAAGCTTTTTTCTAGGTTTCCTTAAAGCGATCTTTAAATGATTGTATTTTGACTTTTTCTGCTGCTGCCTGTATCGGTAATAACTTCTGGTTCTGCCGGTCATAAAGTAAATCTCAAGGGCTCGGCTGACCCTTCTCAGGTCATTGGGATGAATATTGGCAGCACATTCCGGATCGATTGATTTAAGGTAATTATGAAGAGATTTCCGGTTCTGCTGTTCTGCCCAGCTGATAAATTCATTTCGAAGTTTATTTTCGGGCAGTCGGGGCAGCATAAAGCCTTCAGTTACTGCTTTAATGTAAAGGCCGGTTCCACCAACCATCACAGGCAGACGACCACCTGCAATAATGTCAGCAATCTTCCTTTCTGCCAGATTCTTATAATCCGCCACAGAGAAATCATCTTCCGGTGAAACAATATCAATCAAATGATGAGGGGTTTTCTCTCTATTTTTTGGGCTTATTTTATCGGTGCCAATATCCATATCCTGATATATCTGCATGGAATCAGCTGAGATGATTTCACAGTCAATATGCCGGGCCAGCTGGAGTGAAAGAGAAGTTTTTCCGCTGGCTGTAAGTCCGGTAATCACCAATAAAGGTATTCTGGCAGATGGCATTATCTATCACCTGTCCACTTTCTTTTTTAACTGATCCAGCGATAATCTGATCACAATAGGACGGTGATGGGGACAGCGGTAGGGATTGGAGGTTTGAAATAGTTCAGCTGAAATCCTTCTCATTTCAGCCATGCTCAGGGATACCCCCTCTTTAACAGCCTGCCGGCAGGCGGAATAAATTAAAATTTCCTCGTTAAGTTCATGTTTGTCAATAATCCGGGCTTTTTCCAGAATCTGATTGATGATATCAAGTAGATTTTCCCGGCCGCTTTCCTCTTCCAGAAAGACCGGCACAGCAGATAACATCAGGCTGGAGGGCCCGAATTCTTCAATGCTAAATCCCATATCCTTGAGTTCAGGTTTGATATCGAGAATTATTTCCTTTTCCTGAGGAGAGAGATCCAGAGGAAGAGGAGTTAAGAGCAGCCTGCTGTCATTACTTTTGCCCTCTATTTCCCTACAGAGATTATCATAAATTATTCTCTCATGAGCATTATGCTGGTCCACCAGCAGGAGACCATCCCCGGTTTCCAGCAGTATAAAAAGGTTGTGAAGCTGACCCAAAACCTGATAATCTCCCGGCAGGGAAGAATCTGATTTCGGAGGTGACTCCTGATTAGATTCCTGAGAAGTACCACTCTCTTTAAAAAGAGCGCTCTCTGAATTTGAGGGAGTATCTGATGACTGATAGCTGACAGCTTCAATCTGCTGCCGGTCTAAATCTCTGCCGGAAAAAAGATGCTGCTGCCTGTCATTACCAGCAGAGCCTTTATCTTTATTCTGAGTTCTATCCCGGGCTCTGTCCTTTTCCTGAGAGAAAGTATCTTTTCGGGCGGAATGATCATCCCGGCCAGAATAATTTCCGGTTTCAGCTTCAGAAAACTCCTGATAGCCGGTGCTTTTTTTTAGCTTTTGAGTTATTTCCTGCTGGAGAATATCTTTAACGGACTCTCCCCGGCTGAACTTGACTTCCTTCTTGGTGGGATGGATATTGACATCTACCAGAATGGGATTAAGGTTAATATTTAGAAAAACCAGGGGGTATTTCCCGGCAGGAAGCCGGGTTCCATAGGCTTCTTCTACGGCCATTCTAAGAAAGCGATTTTTTACCGGGCGGCCGTTAACAAAAAAGTACTCATGCTGCCGGGAGGAGCGGTGCTGCCGGGGATTAATAAGATAACCGGAGACCTGTAAAAATTCCCGGGAAAAATTCAGGGTGATTAAATTATCATAAACCTCTTCTCCGTATAAACTATAGATGTTATCTTCCAGGTTACCTCTTCCTGGAGTTGAAAGAACCTCACCTCTTTGATTTTCCAAGGTAAAATTAATTTCAGGTCTGGCCAGGGCCAGTGAGGTAATGAGCCTGCTGATTCGAGAGGCTTCGGTGCTGGTTTTTTTCAGGTATTTATAACGGGCAGGAGTGTTAAAGAAGAGATCCCTGACAGTGATTTCGGTTCCGGCAGGCAGCCCTGCCCTTTCCCTGCTGATCACCTCACCGCCTTCAATCTCAAGCCGGACTCCGCTGTCCTCTGTTTCCTGTCTTGATTTTACCTCCATCCGGGAAACAGCTGCAATGCTGGCCAGAGCTTCTCCCCGAAAGCCCAGGGTAGTTAAAGAATAAATATCATCGATACTGGAGATTTTGCTGGTGGCATAACGGGAGAAGGCCAGCTCAATTTCACTGCTGGCGATACCCTGGCCGTTATCCCGCACTCTGACAAATTCTTTGCCACCCTGGGAGATTGAAACTTCAATTTTATCAGCGCCGGCATCCACCGAATTTTCCACCAGTTCCTTAACAACAGAAGCAGGTCTCTCAATAACCTCTCCAGCTGAAATCTGGTTGGCAACCTGTTTGGTGAGTTTTTGAATCCTAGCCATTAGTAACCATCCTATTCATCTCCCAGAAGGGTTTGCTTGAAATCATAAAGTGTTTCCAGCGCTTTGATGGGGGTAATATTATTGAGATCCAGTTCCTTTAATTCCGAGATAACCTCTTTTTCTTTATCAGTCAGGGAAAAAAAGTTTAACTGATCGGGATTCTGCTGCTCAAGCTTTTTACTGAACTTTTTTGTTCTGACAGCCGGATTGCCATTACTGGATTCCAGCCGGGTCAGAATATTACCAGCTTCCTCAATGATCTCATCGGGCAGGCCGGCCAGTTTTCCCACCTCAATGCCATAACTCTGGCGGGCTGAACCCGGTTCTATCTGATAGAGAAAACGAACCTCTTCATCTTCTTCGGCGACCAGAACATTTAAATTCTTAATCCCTTCAATCCGGTTGGCAAGTTCTGTCATTTCATGATAATGGGTGGCAAACAGGGTTCTGGCGCCAATTTTTTTGGGATTATTGATGTATTTGCTGACCGCCCAGGCCAGACTCATGCCATCATAGGTGCTGGTACCTCTGCCAATTTCATCCAGTATAATCAGGCTGCGGGAGGTGGCATTATGGACAATATTGCTGACTTCGTTCATTTCCACCATGAAGGTGCTCTGTCCGGTGGAAAGATCATCGCTGGCTCCCACCCGGGTAAAGATTCGGTCGGTCAGACCGATACTGGCAGAGGCTGCCGGAACAAAGGATCCAATCTGGGCCATCAGGGTAATCAGGGCCACCTGCCTCATGTAGGTGGATTTACCTGACATATTGGGGCCGGTAATAATGAGAAAGCGGTTTTCAGAAAGATCCAGCCGGGTATGATTGGGAACAAAGTTTATGTCAACCATAGTTTCTACCACCGGATGGCGGCCGGCAGTTATCGAGATCTCATCACCGCTGTGAATTTCCGGCCGGCAGTAATCATTTTCCAGAGAAATTTGACTGAGCGAGGCTAGGACATCCAGGTCAGCCAGAGAACCGGCTGTCTGCTTGATGCGGCTGATATTATCCTGGCATTTTTCTCGTAAACTGCAGAAAATATCATATTCCAGCTCATTTATTTTTTCTTCAGCACCGAGGACTATCGATTCCTTTTCCTTCAGCTCAGGAACAATATACCTTTCGCTGTTGCTTAAGGTCTGCTTCCTCTCGTAATCTTCAGGTACTTTATCTAAATTGGCCTTGGTTACTTCAATGTAATAACCAAAAACCTTGTTAAATCCGACCTTGAGGGAACTGATTCCGGTTCTTTTTCTTTCAGAAGCCTGCAGGCTGGCAATCCAGTCCCTGGCCGCTTTACATTCCCCTCTCAGCTCATCCAGCTCCTGGTTAAACCCCTCTTTGATCAGGCCTCCCTCAGTGGAAGAGTGGGGTGGATCTTCTACCAGAGCTTCTGAAAGGCTGGCGGTAAGTTCCGGCATTTCATCAAGATCTTCATGGATGTCAGCTAAATAGCGAGAGTCAAAATCTTTCAGGCGATCTTTAAGCTCTGGAATCAGAAAAAGGGAATTGCGAAGAGCTGCCATATCCCGGGGATTTATTGATTGATAGCTGATCTTGCTCAATAATCTTTCCAGATCATAAATATCTTTAAGCACTTCCTGAATTTTATTGCGTCTGACAAAATTGCTGTTAAGCTCTGCCACTGCAGCCAGCCTTTTGTTGATCTGTTCCGGCTGGAGGAGAGGCTGGTTAATCCATTTTTTAAGTCTGCGGGAACCCATCGAAGTGGTGGTTTTATCCAGTATTGACAGCAGTGAACCCTTTTTTCGCTGTTCCCTGATGGTCTGACAGAGCTCTAAATTTCTCCTGGTGCTGGCATCGAGCACCATATAATCTTCAACAAAATAGCTTTCCAGCTTTTTAATATGACTGAAAGTTTTTTTCTGGGTTTGTTTAATGTAATTGATTATCTCTGCAGCGGAGGTTTGAGCTGCAGATAAATTTTGAATCCGGGAGGAATACCCCTCGCCATCTTCATTTTCAAAAAAATCTTCCAGGATCTGGCCGGCCTGCTGCAGCTCAATTTCTGCTCCCGGGGTTATTTGAAAGTCATTATTTTCCCGGTAATTTTCCCAGGTTGAACTTTGCCGGACTTTCTCTGAAAGAATCAGTTCGCTGGGCTGCAGTCGATCAATTTCATCGATAATAGTGTCAATTTTATTTACCTCGGTGGCGGCAAACTCACCGGTGGAAATATCAATATAGGCAAAGCCATACCTGTTTTCCAGCCTGCTCAGGGCTGCCAGATAATTGTTTTCTCTTTCCGGAAGAATTTCATCCTCAATAACTGTACCGGGTGTTATTACCCGGATTACATCCCGGTCAACCAGACCGGAGCTTTCTTCGGCATCCTCGATCTGTTCACAGATAGCTACTCTGTAATCAGATTCAATCAGTTTTGCTATATAGGAAGAAGCTGAATGAGCCGGAACTCCGGCCATAGGTGTTTTATTGCCTCCTCCTTTATTGCGGGAGGTCAGGGCTATGTCAAGTATTCTGGCAGCTTCTCTGGCATCCTCGCCAAACATTTCATAAAAGTCACCCAGCCGGAAAAATAATATGCTGTCAGAATACTGTTTTTTTAGTGATTGATACTGCTGCATCATGGGCGTCAAATTACCCAAGTTATCACCTCATCTCAAGATTGACAGTTTCCGGTGATCTCACCATAAAGAGTCCAGCTGCCGGCCTCGGTGATCTTTACCGGAACAATTTTACCGGTCTTGGCCGGGCAGGCTGGCACTATCACCAGTTTATTGGTTGCCGTCCTGCCGGAATAATAATCGGGATCCTTTTTGCTTTCTCCTTCTATCAGGACTTTCTGCTGGCTGCCAATCAGTTCTTGATTGATTTCCTGGCTGATATTATTCTGAACTTTCATCAGCCGCTGCAGTCTTCTGCTCTTTTCCTGCCGGGGAACTGAATCCTCTCTGCCGGCAGCCGGAGTGCCTTCCCGGGGTGAATAGGTAAAGGTAAAGGCCATGTCAAACCTGACCTTCTTTACCAGGGAGATAGTTTCTTCAAATTCCTGCTCGGTTTCTCCGGGAAAACCGACTATGATATCGGTGGTGATAGCGGTTTCAGGAATTTTTTGCCTGATTCCCTCTACCAGTTTTAGATATTCTTCCCGGGTGTATCCCCGGTTCATATCTCTGAGAACACTGGTGCTCCCGGCCTGAACCGGCAGATGGAAATGGGGGCAGATATTATCCTTAGCGGCACAAACTGCAATTAGTTCCCGGGAAAAATCCCGGGGATGAGAGGTCATAAAACGAATTCTTTTGATACCTGAAACTGACGAAATCTTGTCCAACAGAGTGGGAAAATTAATGTTTTCCTCAAGGTCCTGACCGTAAGAATTGACATTCTGACCTAGCAGGGTAAGCTCAATAAATCCCTCCCGGGCCAGATTTTCAGCCTCTTTGAGGATATCTTCCGGTGGTCGACTGCGTTCCTGTCCCCTAACATGGGGCACTATACAATAACTGCAGTAATTTTCACAGCCCTGAATAACTGTCAGCCAGGCCTGATAATCATTTTTTCTCCTGGTGGGAACATCGGGAACCAGCCCCCTGTCTCCCTCCCAGACTTCCATAATTCTATTCTGTCCGGACTTAACCTGCTGGATTAAAACAGGAAGTTCTGCAAGATTGTGAGTGCCAAAAACAATATCCACATGAGAGTGTTTGCGGTAGAATTCATCGGCAATTTCCTGCTGCTGCATCATACAGCCGCCCACAGCCAGTATTAAATCGGGGTTCTCCTCTTTCAGAGGTTTGTAGGAGCCCACCTTGCCATGTACTTTAAGTTCGGCATTTTCCCTGACCAGACAGGTGTTAAACACTATTACATCAGCTTCATTATCTTCAGCAGCAGGCCTGAAGCCCATACCTTCCAGCATGCCGGCAATTTTTTCAGAATCATGCTCATTCATCTGGCAGCCGTAGGTAATAATTTTGTATTTCAAGTAGGATCCACCACCTAAAACAAATTATATCATATTAAAATAGCCCAATCTCTAATTGGGCGGTAAATTTCATACTATTATATTATACTATATTAAAATCCATAATTCAAAAATGATTAAGCCAAAAAATGATTAAGCCAGCTGCCTGATAGTTATTTTAAATTAAGAAGCCAGCTGCTGCAGTTAACCCTGGGCAAAAACAAAGCCCCCGGCCGGAAAGCCGGGGGCTTGAATTCTCTTCCAGTAGAACAGTTAATCGACCTTTACTACATTTTCGGCCTGAGGGCCGCGGTCGGTTTCGACGATTTCAAACTCTACTTCCTGACCGTCTTCCAGGTTTTTAAATCCTTCTTCTTCAATTGCTGAAAAGTGAACAAAAACATCTTCTTCTTCGCCTTCGCGCTCGATAAAGCCAAAACCTTTTTTGGTGTCAAACCATTTAACGTTTCCTGTGTAAATCATTAATCTGATTCCTCCTAAATCTTTAATCTTGATTTTTGCTTCCTCTATTACAATAACATATAAAAAAGATATTATCAAGGTAAAATAGTTATTTTATGAAAAAAATATTCAAAATGCTCAATTATTCCATGTTTTCTTTAAACCACTTGACAATGTCATCTGATTCATAGAGAGGATCCCCCTCAATAAAAAGACAGGGCACCTGACTCTTACCCCCCTCTTCTTTCAGCTCTTTTTTTGCTTCAATGTTCTCATTAATATTTTTCAGCTCAACCTCTGCATTTTTATCTTCCAAAAAATTGAGGACCTTTTTACAGTAGGGGCAGTAGGGAGTATAGTAAAGAGTTAGTTTTTCCATGGCAAAAGCCTCCTTTCTTTATGATTTTTACTGCTATGAATTATAACAAAAATAGCTAAATTAGCTGTATAATACTTACTATCCCTGTTCTCTTTTATCCGAGATTATCTTATAGATAGAGGGTAGATAGGGTTTGACAAAAAAGGCAGCTTCGAATTCTCTGGTTTCCGGGCTTTTTCGCGAAGTATCACGATATTTTTTTATTATATCATTGATTTCCTGGCGAAAATTTTCCAGGTCCTCTTCGGAAAGATAAAGTTTCTGAATTCCCAGAAATAGCGCCTTCCTGCCATAATATTCATTGTCTTCCAGAGCTTCTCCTATATTATCATAATTCTGAAGCAGCCCAAGAAGGTCTCTGAAATCACTGGATAGGTGCTGAATCAGACCAAAGACCCAGTGATTATCAATGTTCTCAGGAATACTGGAAAAGACCTGACCGAGAGAGTAGTACTGAGCTCTTTTTCTAAATGTCATCTCTTCCTGATGATGAGATTCCACCATATCCGCTTCGGTCATGCGTAGAAGATAATCCATTACCATGGACTGGTCTTCGTCGATTTCCCGGGCCAGTGATTCTGCTGTTACCCATTCGTTTTCTTCCATGGCTACCAGAATGGTCAAACCAATAGGGTCAGTTAAAAGATCAGCCTGCTCCTGATTTTGAATCTGATATGTTTTTTTATCATTATTTTCTTCAGCCAAAATAACCACCTCCGATTATTATTTAAGTGACAGGCAGGAATTAAATAATTTTTCTTTAATTAAAGATATAGATAAAATTTCGCAAAACCCAGCTTTTCTGAAAGGATGATAAGAATGTCTGATTCAATTACTTATGCCAAAGCAATGCAGGAATTTCAGCGCTATTTACTGGTTGAGAGAGGTTATTCCAAGCTGACTGTCAAAGAATACCTTAATGACCTGGAGATATTCAAAAACTATCTTCAGGAGAAAGAGGGTTATCCGGAAAAATTTCCGGTAAAAAGAATTGAAAAGTACGAAATTGTTGATTTCCTGGGGGATATTATTATCATTCAAGAAAATTCTCCCGCTACCCGCAATAGAAAACTCTATTCTCTCCGTTCCTTTTTTAAATTTCTGGTAAGGGAAAAAAAGCTAGATAATAATCCTGCTGAAACTGTTCAGGCTTCCAAAACTGAAACCAGAGCTGAACCTATTTACATGAAGACCAATGAAGCCCGGAAATATATCAGAACAATTGAGAATTCAGATTCCCGGAATAAAATCCGGGATCTCGCCATTGCCAAGCTGTTTCTCTATGCCGGCTTGAGAATATCTGAGCTGGTTAACCTCAACCTTGAGAATCTGGATTTTGATGATGAAGCTCTGAAATTTTACGGCAAGGGTAACAAAGAAAGATTCATTCCCCTGCATAATGATGTAATGGAAGCAATTCTGGATTATCTGCCAATCCGGGATAAAATCAAAGTTAAAAAGGAAAAAGATAAAGAGGCCCTCTTTCTTTCCAGCCACGGGCGGAGAATTTCCCCCCGAACTATCCAGATTTTTGTAAAAAAATATGCCAGGGAGGCCGGACTGCGTCAGGCCAGCAAGATTACTCCTCACAAACTAAGGCATACCTTTGCCACTTCTCTCTATCATCAGACCAAAGATATCAAGGTTCTTCAGGATCTGCTGGGCCATGAAAATATTTCAACTACCCAGATTTACACCCATACTGATACCGAACAGAAGAAACAGGCCATTGATGAACTGCCTGAAATGTAGGTCAGGATTTGCCGGCAACATGATAGACAGAAGGTTTACGGCCTTTGGGTTGAGGATAAAGTTCCATTAGATTATATACCTCTTCAGGAAGCTCAACGGAATAATCCAGCTTTAATTCCCTGAGAATTTCACAGGTAATGGGAAAATCATGAGTATATTTCCCGTGGCAGATATTTTCAATAATGTTATCTATTTCCTTGTCTGCTAATTTATCTTTCAGGAGTTTGCGGATAAAATGTTCCAGCTGCTGAACAGCTTTTTGAGCAATATTGTCTAAGATCAAAGTTTCATCTGAAATTTCATCAATTGATTTCTGGCGGGCAACATTCATGATTGATTCAGCCGGGTAACCACTAATCTGAGGATCCACCGGTCCCAGAACGGCATTTTGGTCCATGATAATTTCGTCAGCTGCCAGAGCAATTAAAGTTCCGCCTGACATGGCATAGTGAGGTATCATTACCGTGACATGTCCGGAGTGATCTCCCACCGCCCGGGCAATCTGCTCTGCTGCCAGCACCAGCCCACCGGGAGTATGGAGAATAAGATCAATGGGCTTTTCATCAGCTGTTGCCCGGATAGCCCGGAGAATTTCTTCAGAATCATCAATATCTATAAATCGGGTAAAGGGTATCCCCACCAGACTCAGTATCTCCTGGCGATGAATTAAAGTTATTGTTTTACTCTCTCTCTTTTCTTCCAGGGACTTAATCTGCTTCAATCTTTTATAATTTAAAGCGCGGTTTTTTGCTATGGGAAAGAAAAAGATAAAAAGTATTATAAGAAAAATAAATAGTGACCAGGGCATGACAAACCCTCCTATAATATTTAATTCTAATAATATCACAAAACTCCTTGTAGATAAAAAAAATGGTGGTGAGAGGCGGAATCGAACCGCCGACACGGGGATTTTCAGTCCCCTGCTCTACCAACTGAGCTATCTCACCACCGAAAAATAAAGGTATGCCTTTTGGCAACAAAAATATAATAACATAAATAAAACCGGAATGCAATGGAGAAATTTTCAGGCATTTTCAGGTAAAGGTTCTTACCTCTCCGGGGAATTTTTCTGCCAGGAAGTTCAGCTCTTCAGCGGTTAAAGGCCGGAAACCGGGATAGGCCGGACCTCTATTTATGGTATTCAAGTCCACCCGATCTGGCTTAATCTTGTTAACCAGTTCAATCAGGGCAGAAATTTCTTTCGGCCCATCATTCAGATCCTTAATTAAAAGTATCTCCAGCCAGAGATCAGCCTTAATTATATTTTTAACCTCGATTATCCCGGTTACAATATCTTCAAGAGAGATACTGCCTGCAGGACGGCATATTTTTTGAAAGGTTTTTTCCCGACCGGCATCCAGCGAAGGAACCAGCAGGTCCAGTTCTGTCAGTTCCTGCTGAACCTCTTGGTCTTTCAGG
>SLJX01000135.1 GCA_007134885.1 Halanaerobiaceae bacterium | reverse complement strand
GTGCACTTTTTAAATTGGAGAAATAAATGAAGCTTCATATATCAAACTTTATCATCTTGAAATGGTGATTTATCAGTATGTTTTGCACAAAAAGAAAGAACTAGACTTTAAGAGCTCTGAACTTTAAAAAACAATAGCATTAAAAGACCATTAGCATTAGACCATTAGCATTATTTTCAAGATGAGCAGAGATAGTTTAATAGCTCCGGGTTTAGGAAGCGGCTAAAATTAATAAAACGGGAGTTTATCAGGGTGAGCAGGAATAACAGGAATAACAGGAATAAAGAGAAATTTTTGTTAATACTAAAGGTATTACTGGTTTTTGTTTTCTTCACAGCTTTACTTTTGCCCGCGGGTTGTGAAAGGGAACCGGCGGAAGAGCGGCCTTATCCTGATCCTGAACCTCCCCAGACACATGAGGAGATGGTTGAGGAGGATAGGACTGAGGTTGAGGATGAAATAGTTGGAGATGAAACAGATGGTGAAGCAATAATCGATAAGGAAGCAGTGATTGAAGAAATAGTTGATGAAGAAATAGTTGATGAGGAAGCAGTGATTGAAGAAATAGTTGATGAAGCAATAATCGATAAGGAAGCAGTGATTGAAGAAATAGTTGGTGAAGAAAGTGGGGAAATAATTGATGAGGAGATAATTAGTGAGGAAATGATTAGTGAGTACTTGATTAGTGAAGACATGATTGATGAGGTCTTACTGAATGAAGATGATCCCCTGGGACTGGAGCCGGGGCAGGTGGTCAGGGATGCCCGGCTGCGATTATTCAGCGAGGATAGCAGCATCCGCTGGGAAGTCAGCTCTAAGGAAGCGGTTAGACGGGAAAGGGCTGCTGAGATCAGTTTCTATCCGGTGCTGGTTGATTCTTTTACCGGGGAGAAGGGAGAATTTAACAGTGAGCCAGCTTATGATCTGGCAGGAGAAAAGGGACTTTATTTAGAGGATGATCAAATTCTTACCCTTAAAGGTGATGCCAGACTGGAAAGCAGTCAGCTGCTGTTTTTATCTGCTGATATCAGCTGGCAGCTGGAGAGCAATTTGATTTTCTCCAGAGAGAAAACAATCATTAAAGGAAAAGATTTTTCTGCTTACGGCCAGGGTTTTGAAGCTGAAGCGGATTTAAGTAGATTGAACCTAAAGGGAAGCTCCGGGGAAAGAGCCCGGATTGTCTGGGAGGGCAGCATTCATGAAGAATATAGCGAGCTGCAATAGCAATAATTATATTGATTTTATTAAGAAAAAACCGAGCAGGAATAATTATATGAGTTATTTTAAGGAAACACCGGGCAGCAATAGTATTATAGATTATTTTAAGGAAACACCGGGCAGCAATAATATTATAGATTATTTTAAGGAAACACCGGGCAGCAATAATATTATAGTTTTTTTAAAGAAAATACTGAGGAGCAATAGCAGTAATTATATTGATTTTTTTAAGAAGATACCGAGGAGCAATAATTATATGAATTATTTTTGCTATAAATTTAAATTAAGCAGTAAGATAACCATAGCAATTTTAATGGCGATGCTGCTATCAATACTGATAGTTGCACCATTACAGGCTTCCTATCAGGAGCTGGAAGGTGATGATATTTATATCTCAGCCCTGGAAGAAGAGGATGAATACCTCTTTGAAGTCAGGGGTAATGCCCTGTTTAAAACCGAAGATTTTGAGATAAGGGGCGGGGAAGCGGATTTTCATAGTTTGAGAGAAGAATTAGAGTTCAGGCGAGATGTGATATTTTCCAGTGAAGATATCTGGGTTTCGGCTGACAGGCTATTTTATGAACTGGCCCAGGAGAAGGCTATATTTAGCGGTGCGGCCCGGCTTAAGTATCAGGGTATGGATGCCACTGCGGAAGAGATTGAACACCTGGGCCAGGAGGAGATGCTTTATCTCACCGGGGGAGTAGAAGGCGTTCGCAATGGCGAAGAGTTTTCTGCCCGGGAAGTTGAAATTAACCTGGCTGAGGAGAAAATCAATCTGAAGGGCCAGGCCCGGATCCAGCTGCCAGGAGGTGGAGAATAATTTGCTGAAAACAAGGAATCTGGTTAAAGAATACGGAGATTTAAGAGCAGTAGATGAAGTGGACCTGGAGCTTAACCGGGGGGAAATCGTGGGTCTGCTGGGACCCAATGGAGCCGGCAAAACAACTACTTTTTATATGATAGTGGGATTTATTGAACCTCTGCAGGGAGAGATTTTTCTCGACAGCAGCGATATTACCGAGCTGCCGATGTATGAAAGAGCCCGTAAGGGGATTGGTTATCTGCCTCAGGAGCCTTCGGTTTTTCGCAAGCTGACGGTGGAGGATAATATTCTGGCGATTCTGGAAGGGCAGAGACTTTCGGATACTGAGGTTCAGGAGAAGGCTGAAAATCTGCTGAAGGAATTTTCCATTGATCATTTAAGGGATCGCTATGGTTACCAGCTTTCTGGAGGAGAGCGGCGCCGGGTGGAAATTGCCCGTTCTCTGACCACCGACCCTTCCTTTATTCTGCTGGATGAACCTTTTTCGGGGATTGATCCCATCAATGTTAATGATATTCAGGAGATTATTAAATACCTCAAAGATAAGGGGCTGGGCGTGCTGGTGACCGATCACAGTGTCAGGGAAACTTTGAATATTACTGACCGCTCCTATATAATGCATGAAGGGAAAATTTTGCTGTCGGGGAGCTCCGATGAGATTGCCGAGGATAAAAGAGCAAGACAGTTTTATCTGGGGGATAAGTTTAAGATGTAATTGTGGAATGAGATAGACAGCTTAAATTGTATAGTTATGGAATTGTATAGTTATGGAATTGTATAGTAATGAAATGATTGTACTGCATAAAGTCGATATCGTTAAATTTCGAAACTATAATCCTTAGCGTGCCAAGGATCCTGTCAAACAAATTTGCAGTTAAACGACTTTTCGCAGTGAAATCATGAAATAGTATAGTAATAAAATTGTGTAGTGATGGAATTGTGTAGTGATGGAATTGTATAGTAATGGAATTGTATAGTAATGGAATTGTATAGTAATGGAATTATATGATAATCCTTTTTGGCAGTATGTTTTGAAGATTTGGCAGTATGTTTTGAAGCAAACTTTCTCCAATTGTAGAAGTCATAGGGTTATCACTGCCGCCAATTGTAGAAGTCATAGGGTTATCACTGCGTTTTTGGCAGCCTGCTTTGCAATAAATATCTGCTAGCTGTAAAAGTCATCGGGTCTTTACTACATTTATGATGGCATCTATGATGGCATCTTTTTAAGCAAACCCAAAAGTGGTTTGAGGTGGAGATATGAAAATTTATTTTCGATATATTCTGAAGGAGATGATACAGCCTTTTATTTTTGGGATTGCGGCTTTTACCGCAATTTTTATCGGGACCGATACTATCTTTCGGCTGACCGATCTTTATGTTCAGTATGATATTGGACTGGCGGGACTGCTGGAGCTTTTCCTTCTGAGTCTGCCGCAGGTAATTGTCTATACCTTTCCCATGGGGGCTCTGCTGGCCACCATTCTGGCCTACAGCCGGTTGAACGGGGAGAACGAAATAACTGCTTTTAGAGCCGGGGGTTTTAGCTTAAAGCGTCTGATTATTCCGGCACTTGTGCTGGGGATGACTGTCAGTCTGGGCGCAATTGGCATTAATGAATTTGTAGTGCCGAGGGCCAATTATCATTTCAGGCTGCTGGAGCATGAATTCAAGCACGGGGAGGTGCGTCCCCGGACCCAGCATGATCTGTTTCTGACCCCGTTGGACAGAGCAAGTGGAGGGCCGGATTTTATCCTCTACGCCCGGTTATTTGATGCTGACAGAGGGGAGATGGAGTCGGTGGTGCTGCAGGAATATGAAAAGGGCAGTCCGGCAATCCTGATTGAGGCTGAGCGGGCGGTCTGGGTAAACGATAACTGGTATTTTTATGATGGTCATATGTATCAGATCCGCAGAGGGGAACAGATTCCCCAGATGGAGTTTTCTGAATACATTGTTCGGACTGAAATCTCAGATCCTGGAGAAATTGCCAGGCTGGACCGGGATGTGGATGAAATGAATATCCGGGATCTGGGTCAGTATATTGAGCGGAGAAGGGCTGAAGGTCATAAGGCTTATGAAGAAAGGGTGCTCTGGCATCAGCAGCTGGCCATTCCCTTTGCCAGCTTTATTTTTGTGCTGCTGGCCGCACCACTGGGCTTAAAGCCCCGAAGAGAAGGCTGCTCGGCTACGGGAATGGGTTTAAGTGTGGTTATAATTTTCATTTACTATGGAATTATGACTCTGGGCGATGCTCTGGGCGGTCAGGGAACCATTTCGCCCTGGCTGGGAGCCTGGGGACAGAATATTATTTTTCTGGCGGCAGGCCTTGTTATGCTCTATAAAATAGGGGAATAGCGGGAATGTGTGTTATAATTATATGTTGGATGTTAATTGGGGTTAATTGTTTTAATTGCTTTAATTGCGTTAGAGATTAATTACCGTTATTAATTGCCGCTATATGGTAAGAACTGTTTGCTGTTTGTTTATAATTGCTGCTGTATGCTGAGAACTGTTTGCTGTTTGTTTATACTTGCTGCTGTTTATACTTGACTACTGCGTATCCAAACTTATACAAAGGCGAATATTTATGATAAGATATAGATGTAGAAAGTAAATAAAGCAAATAATATACAGCTTAATTTAATCAGGGAGGTGTAAGTTTATGGATATTGCCAGAGTATCTTCCCAGGGCAAAATTACAATACCTGTGGAAATCAGAAAAAAATTAAAGTTAAATGAAGGAGACAAAGTATTATTTTTAGAAGAAGAAGGACAAATTTATGTTGTTAATGCCTCCCTGGAAGCTTTGAAAAAATTTCAAAACAAAATGAAAGGCGAAGCTAAAAAAGCAGGGATAACTTCCAAAAATGACTTAACTGAAGAAGTTGAAAAATCAAGACAAAAGATTTGGGATGAACAGTATGCCGATCATGATTGATACTGAGGCCAAAAATAATTTCTGCACGAGATTTCCTGGAGCAGGTGGATTAATAATTTAAGGCTCCTTTAAATTTTAAATATATTTTAAAATATTATTGGCAAATAGAAATTAAAAATAGATGCTTGTTTACCAACTGATTTTAAGAAAATCCAGAGAATATTAATAAGATGAATCAGGCGAAGGTGAATCAGGTGAAGGTGAATCAGGTGAATTATAAGATTGATCAGTAAGATTAACCAGTAAAAGGTGGTGAGTTGGATGTATGCTTTTGCACTTATATTATTACTAATATTAATATCTGGTTTAATTGCCTATATCGGGGATCAGATTGGCATGAAGCTCGGGAAAAAGCGGGTTTCAATTTTTGGGCTGAGGCCGAGGTATTCCTCGATTATTATTACAGTGGTGACCGGGATTGTGATTGCCACCCTGTCAATTGTTATTCTGCTGACGGCCTATTCCGGGCTGCGGCAGGCGCTTTTTAACATCAACGAAGTGATGGCCAGGCTGGATCGGCTGGACAGCGAGCTGATGCGCCGGACCGAGGAGCTGGATGATCTGCGCCAGGAGCGGCAGGATTTGCTGGACAGTCTGGCTCGGACCGAAGAGGAATTTCAGGAGGCGTCCCGGGAGCTGGAAGAGGCCCGGGAGGAGATTGCCGAGCTGGAAGAAGAGCGGGATGAGCTGGATTTTCTGGTGGAAAATCTGCGGCTGGAACGGGATGAGCTGGAAAATCAGATTGAGGAGCTTAATATAGAGCTGGCTGAAGTCAGTGATGATCTGGAAGAGGCCCGGGAGCAGCTGGTTTATTACATGGACGAAGATATTGTCTACCGCCGGGGAGAAATTGTATATTCGGCGGTTATTGAGGGCGGCCGCAGTGAAAATGAAATCATCAATGATTTAAATCAATTTCTCTCCGAGGCCAATCAGGTTGCCTCTCAGAGGCAGGTGGATGTTGATGATGATACCGGCATGAGCCTGCATCTCCAGACCGAGGATATTCTTCATGCTGCTCAGGTTCTCTACAATGTTGAACCGGGAGAGCAGCTGATAGTCAGTCTGACATCCCGGGTTAATGTGCCCCGCCATGATGCCCTGCGGGCTGATATTCATATTAACCGGAACTTCGTGGTTTTTGAAGAGGAAGAAGAGGTCGGCTCCAAGGTGATTGATGCTAATTCCAGCACTTCTGATATTGACAGAAAGCTGCGGGAACTGCTGGCGGAGATAAATCAGGAATCCACCCGTCGGGGGCTGCTGCAGGATATGGACGGCACCGTGGGAGCCCTGGATTTCATTAACTTCTATCAGCTGGTACAGGAGATTCGCTCTCATGACGGGACCGTTGATGTCCAGGTTAAGGCCCGGGAGGAGATCTGGAGACAGGATCGGCTGAGCGATAATATTGATTTTGTTATCAGGGAAATTGAGGAAACCGCTGCAGAAGAGGGGGCTTGAGGTTTCAGGTTTAGAATATGTTGGGGATTTAGTTTTAGATATGTTAGGGATTTAGCTTTGGATTAGATATTTTGGGAATTCATCTTTAGATATGTTGGGGATTTAGTTTTAAATGAGCTTAAAAGAGCTTGGAATTCAGCTTTAGATATTCGTGAGGTTTCAGCTATTTCAATTTGATGAAACATGATTTTTATGAAGCTTGTGGATTTAGCTATTTAGCTATTCAGCTATATAGAAGCTTGTTGTTTGAGAAAATAAAATTGTTCCTGTCCGGGTTGCCTTTTTACCAGTGGAAAAGGGAGAAAAGTATTTTAGTCAT
>SLJX01000086.1 GCA_007134885.1 Halanaerobiaceae bacterium | reverse complement strand
TGACTGCCCGTCTTAAACAGGGCAGCTTAATACTCAGGAGGGATAATTTTGCCAAAAGAAAAGATGAAAAACCGGGAAGAGGTTCAGGAGTCTTTAAAATGGGATCTGACCAGAATTTACCAGGATGAAAGTGAATATCAGGAAACTGTGGCAGAGGTTAAAGAACTGGCCGGGGAACTGGTAAACGAATACCGGGAGAGACTGTCAGACCCTGAAACAGTTCTGGACTGCCTGGCTGATTACGAGGAACTCATGATCAACTGTATTCATGCCTATAATTATGCCTATCTGGCCTCTTCAGTTGACGAAACCAATCCTGAAAACCAGGAGCGGCTTATGAAGATGAGGATGTTATTTTCCGATATTTTAAGTAGAACGTCTTTTATTGAAAGCGAAATTAAGGAGCTGGAGGATGAAATTATTGACCGGGCCGCTGAAGCAACTGAAGATTACCAGGTCTATCTTCAGGATCTCAAAAGAAGTAAAAAACATAAACTTGAGTCCGAGGTTGAAAAGACCCTCTCAGCCCTTTCCCCGGTGCTGGATGCCCCCCGGACAATTTACAATAAATCCAAGCTGGCCGATCTGGACTTCGACAGTTTTCAGGTTGAGGGGGAAGAGTATCCCCTGAGTTTTGTGCTCTTTGAGAATGAATACCAGCTGGAGCCTGATACAGAGGTGAGAAGAAAGGCCTTTACCGAATTTTCCAGGAATCTGTCCGATTATCAGCATACCATGGCCACTACCTACAGCACCCAGGTTCAGAAGGAGAAAATCATGACCGGTCTCAGGAATCATGATAATATCTTCTCCTACCTGCTCTTTGATCAGAAGGTTGAGCGGGAGCTTTATGACCGCCAGATTGATCTGATCATGAATGAGCTTGCACCTCACATGCGTAAATATGCCCGGCTGCTGCAGCAGGCTTACGGTCTGGAGAAGATGACCTATGCCGACCTGAAAATCCCCCTGGATCCTGAGTTTGAGCCGGAAGTCTCGATTGCAGAATCTAAGGAATATATAGCCGGGGCTCTCTCAATTCTTGGTGAGGAATATCTTGACCTGGTTATGAGTTCTTACGAGGAGCGCTGGGTTGATTTTGCCCAGAACAAGGGCAAATCTACCGGAGGATTTTGCTCAACCCCCTATGGGATTCATTCCTATATTCTCCTTTCCTGGACCGGGCTGATGAGTCAGGTCTACACTCTGGCCCATGAACTGGGGCATGCCGGTCACTTTATTTTTTCCCAGCAGCACAACAGCTTTTTTGAGGATCGACCTTCAACCTATTTTGTGGAGGCCCCTTCGACCATTAATGAACTTTTTCTCACCAATTATCTGGTTGAGCAGCAGGATGATCCCCGCTTTCAACGCTGGGCCCTGGCCACCATGGTGGGGAACACCTATTATCACAATTTTGTTACTCATCTGCTGGAAGCGGCCTATCAGCGGGAGGTCTATCAGTTAATCGATCAGGGTGAAAACGTTCATGCCAGCAAACTTAATCAGCTGAAAAAGCAGGTGCTGCAGGATTTCTGGGGAGATGAAGTTGAAATTAATGAAGGGGCGGAATTAACCTGGATGCGTCAGCCTCATTATTATATGGGGCTTTATCCCTACACTTACAGTGCCGGGTTAACAGTGGCTACAGCAGTCAATCAGCGGATAAAAAATGAGGGACAGCCGGCAGTTGAGGACTGGCTTGAAGTGCTAAAGGCCGGAGGTAGTAAAGATCCGGTTGAGCTGGCTAAAATGGCCGGAGTGGATATCACTACAGAAAAACCCCTCAGAGACGCTATTGCCTTTGTAGGAGAATCAATCGAAAAAATTGAAAACCTCTCAGCAGAAATTTAGATTTAGCTTCAAAACCTTTAGGAGTTAACAGTTAGCTATCAGCAGGTAAAAGAAATTAAAACCTTTTTGGTACCGGATATCTTTTATATTTTCCTGTTATCCGGTACCATTGGTTTTTGTTCAGCTTTCCAGTAATATTTATTCTACAATATTTTTTCTGTAATCTCTTTGGGAGACTCAGGCAGATAGAAAAATCAAAGTGAAATATAAGTCAAATATGACTAGAATTTGACTGAATTCCAAAAAATATATGGTATTATATAGATAGATAATAAATAAAGGAAAAGCACTCTTTAAACAGTTGTCCCTGTTGCTGTTGTCTACTTCTCTAAAATATTGCAAAATTCAAAAATATAGACTTATTCTGTTATCTGAGCTGATAGCTTTTTTGATATTCTCTTAGATCCCGGATCCCGGGTTTTTGCTGAGATAAAGTTAATCCTGCCAGGCTGTAACCGTTGATATACTCCTCTGCCAGCAATTTGTCGGGGAAATCAGCTAGGGAAAGCCAGTTCAGATAAACCAGCTCGGGAAAACCAGATCAGCAAAATAACCGGGGGAGGTGAACAGGGGGGAGTCTGGCAGCAATTTGCTTAGCAAAATAACTAAGAAATTGAGGGGAAGGAAATGAAAAAAATTATTTATCTGCTGTTTGCTGTAGTTATTATTCTGGGGTTAATGAGTGGAGCTGTTCTGGCTGAGGGAGCGATGGTAACAAACACGATGGCAGTTGACCTGATCTCGGTTCTGGACTGTCCAACTGTGGGGTTTGCTCTTATACATTATCTGGATAATGATGAGCTCTATATCCAGATAGAAACCACCGCCCCGCCTGAAGCCATGGCCGGTGCAGTTTTTGAGTTTCGCTATGGTGAGGGCGAGGAGCAGCAGACCCATAGGTTTACCGTCAATGAACATGGCAGGGGCAGTCTGCATCTTAAGACAGCTGCCCTGGCAGAGCAGCATTTAAATGTCTGGATACTTGATGCTCCTGACTGGGCCTTAGAGATGTTTGTCGAGCATCCCAGGCTGCTGGTAGAAGATGGTCACATGCATGCTCTCGAGTCGGAAATATTAATAGGAGCAGTTCTGTAAAAAATTTGGAGGAGAATTTCCTGAAGATAGAGGATAACAGTGGTATTAAATGATTAATAAACGGTACAGTCCGGCCTCTTGAAAATCAGTTTCAGGAGGCCGTTGTTATTTCTTAAGAACTCCCGGCAGGAAAACTGCCTTCCTTCATTGATAATCCCCTTGCAGTCATGGTATAATCAATTAAACAATTTTTCTTCTTATCTTTTTTTCTCTGAGATTTCCTTTAAGTAAATCTTTCTAAACAGTAAGGAGAACCGGTCCTCTTGACCTGGCAGTACATATTTCTCTGTAAATTTGACGGCTCCCGCAAAAAGCGGGAAATAGCTGTGACTCTGCTCTAGTGTTAATCAGCTGTTAAAGCAAAATATCCTCTCCGGCAGCTGCCAGTTTTATTTCAGCCCGGCAGTTTTCCTGAAACATTTTTCGACCCATAAAACCGCTGCAGTGCAGGGGGTAGATAATCTTTACTCCGGTTTCAGCAAAAGCCTGAGCTATTTCTCTGAGTTCCTCTTTCTCTTTTTTATAGAGATGAAAACCACCTGCTGCGGCCAGAACTGGTTTATTGCTTAAAGATTTGATATAATTTAGAATCTTGATAATTCCAGTATGACTGCAGCCGACCAGCACCACCAGACCTCTGCTGGTTTCACAGACCAGGGAATTTTCAACCCTGGCTTCTTTATGCTTATGTTCACCAGGCAGTATTCCTGTTAGCCAGAGCCCCTCGGCAATATTTAGAGGTTTTTCTGCCGGGATGAAGTTTTTAATTCTGGCAGGCTTTCCATATACTTGATTTTTTACAGTGATCTTTTCTTCCAATTTTTGTTGATAGGTTTTTTTAATATTAGGATGCCCGTAAACTTTGACAGCAGGATTGAGAGATAAAATTCTACTTAATCCTCCCAGATGATCATCATGAGAATGGCTGATAATGACACTATCAATCTGAGCCAGATTAATTCCCAGCTTTTCAGCATTCCGGGAAATAACCAGACCCTGTCCGGTGTCAAAAACATACTGCTGACCGTCATATTTCAACCAGAAGGAGAGACCATGTTCGGCCATAATTCCATCTCTGTAGACAGTATTATCGCTAAGTATTTTAATTTCCATCAAATTTCCCCCCGTGAAAAATATTACTGCTATTATAACATAGATAAACAAATATAACATAGATTAACATAGAAGAGAAAAATGAAACAGGCAAAATCTCTAATAAATAAGCATTCAGGAGGTTCTAATATGTCAAACATGTCAAAGCAAAGCTATCTAATGGAAGAAATGTCCTGGCCGGAAGTTGAAACTGCCCTGGAAGAAGTGGAAGCGGCCATTATCCCGGTTGGTTCTCACGAACAGCATGGTCCCCATCTGGCAGAAAGCTGTGACAGCGACCGGGCGGAAAAGTTTGCCCGTCTTCTGGCTGAAAGGCTCTATCCCAGGGTGCTGGTAACTCCCACCGTTAACTTTGGAGTTTCCTACCACCACATGAAATTTCCTGGAACCATAACTCTCTCACCTGAAACATTTATTTCACTGCTGTTTGATATTGCCCGTTCTCTACACCAGCATGGTCTTGAGAGAATTATAATTTTTAATGCCCATGGCGGAAATGATGCCCCCATTGATGTTGCCATCGAGAAGATCAGGCAGGCCTTCCCGGTCAGGCTGACTGCCTTTAAGCACTCTGACTTTATTGAAGATTTTATTGACAGCAAAGTGGAATCAGAAACCTACGGTCATGCCTGCGAGTATGAGGTCTCGGAGATGCTCTATCTGGCTCCAGAGAAGGTCAAAAAGGATAAGCTTACTCCCGGTGAAGTGCTGGATTTTGCCGGAGAATACCTAAAAAGCCCGGCTCGCATCGGAGCTGATTTTGCTGAGCTGACCGCCAATGGCGCTCTGGGTGATGCCACCCTTGCCAGCCGCGAGCTGGGAGAAGAAATAATAACAGAAGCGTTGGATGAAGTCGTGAAATATATAGAAAAGTTTATCAATATCTGATACTGGCTCTAATACCAGCAGCAGCCAGCAGCAGAAGGGAGGTCAGTGATCAATGGTCCTGCTTATTCAGGGAATCATATTTTTTATCATCTTTGCGGTAATTCAGTATATCTTTAAATCTAAAAATATCCTGGGTTCGGGAAGAAACTATTCCACTAAAAAGGAGGTTCTGATTTCTTCTCTTTTAACCTCCTTTATTGCCACCGCTATCTATATCGCTCTGGTCTATTATTTTGGGTGACATGAAAATCAGGTTTATCTATTGTTTTGCCCCCAGAGGCAGGGGGTTTTACTTAAAAACCCCGCTTCTGCCCCTCCCAGGGAGGTTCCTTGCCGGCCTGAAATTCCTGAACTCCGGGACCTCCCAGGCTGCGCAGTCTCCAGATGCCGTAGATATAGCTGAAGACAAGCACTACAACTGTTACCGGCCAGCCCAGCAGAGTGCTGGTCCAGCCCAGCCTGGCGGCATCACCGGCTCGAAAAAGGATGATCTGAATTATGAGCCTCAGGGCAAAAAAGACTGACCAGACAATAGTCACCTCGCGGTAGGCCGGCTTAATATCCTGCCGCCAGAACCATTCCACCGGCCAGCCCCTGGTCAGGTGGCTGGCCCAGGCTGCCAGCGGTTTGCCGGCGAGCAGGCTGCTGACAGCCAGCAGCAGTAAAAAGGTGCTGCTGATGAGGGAAGGTATGAAATACCCAGCCGCACTTCTGGTCAGAATAGCAAGACCGGAGGCAGCAGCAACCGCCAGCAGACCTCCCAGGGCATAATACCAGGTCTGGTTTCGTAGCAGGCGGATTGAGCCCAGCAGAGCCGCCAGACCCAGGGAAAGAATAACAGCGGGATTGAGTCCGAAAAAGCTGTTGATCACAAGAAAGACCAGAGGAGGCAGCAAAGCGTCAAAGGTTTTTCCCGAAGTTACAGTTTTAAACTCTTCAAACAGTTCCTTAACCAGCATCAGCTAATAATTTCTCCTTTCTTGCTCCCAGAAAGAAGGTCAGCCAGTCTCCCCTGCTCTGTCTGATAACTATGATTAGATAAAGACTGGCGGCGAAAAATCCCAGAACCATCATTAAAATAATCCAGAGACCAGCTGTGATAGGACTTTTCTCCCGAAAGGCTATCCAGAGGGAAAAGATAATAAACCCTACATAGAGGTCAACCAGCGAGACAATTCCCCAGGGATTGGCCAGCAGTTCTGCCCCATCCTGGCTGAAACTGCCGGTGAGAAAACCATTAAGAATAACAGCTGTCATGGCAGTCAACCCCAGCACTGCTACCAGTTTCGTCAGTTTCATATAATTTTACCCCCTTCAGCAAAATATCATATATTTTAGATCACAACATATCTTCCAGAAAAAAACTACAATACTCCCGAAACTTTATTAGCTAAATTATATCCTGAGCAGGAGTTAAGTTCAAGCAAATTTTTTACAGTTCCAGTTATCTTTATAATAAAATAACAAATTTTAATCTTATATTAGGCTGACTTCCTGACATTATTTGAATTTATCTGGTATAATTATTACTATAAAATTTCTCAATCACAGAGGAGGTAATAACCATATTAATTTCAACAATGGATCTTAAAAAGGACTATGAAGTTTTGGACTGGTAAGTGGCAGCGATATGAAGGCAGTTCACCTAGGCAAGGATATTATGGCAGGAGTCAAGCATTTAACCGGGGGGGAGATGTTAAGGAATGGGCCCCCAGACTGCTGGGTTTGAGCTGGGGTTAAACAGGTTTTCGGAATTATGTCTGGAATTATTTTATCAGGAAAACCCCCAGGAAAATCCTCAATACTCTTCGGAGCAGAACAGATGAAAATTT
>SLJX01000087.1 GCA_007134885.1 Halanaerobiaceae bacterium | reverse complement strand
TATCGAACAGTCTTTTAAAATTGGCAAAGATCAGCTGGGAATGGATGAATATGAACACCGCTCCTGGCCAGCCTGGCACCGGCATATGCTCTATGTCTTCCTGGCCATGTTGTTTTTATCCCTGGTTCAAGACCAATTTTCTGATGGTGATCCTGTCCTTTCCCTGCCTCAGGCTAAAAAACTGGTCCAGGCAGGAATAAATGGGGGGCATTCTTTCATCGTTAAAACTATCAACACCATAAGTTACCATCTTAAAAGAAACTATGAAGCTTATCAGTCACATCGAAAGAAGACACTGGCCGAGCTTCAGTCTTATAAAATTTAAAGGTAAACAGCCATGCCCCTTTGGGGTACAACAATAGATGAAAATTTTCCTGCAAATTTTCAAGGTAAACCACCATGCCCCTCTGGGGCACAACAATAGATGAAAAATATACCTGCTATTTTTCAAGGTAATTTCCCTTTAATACTTTTGTGCCTATTGTTTTGCGTTGTAGTGCTAATTTATTAAATTAAAATAGGGATAGTTGTAATTTCTGTCGGTCCGGGTGAGGGCCGATTTTTTAATTAGTAGGGTTTAAAAAATAAGATGATAAGGTAAATAACCATGCCCCTCTGGGGCACAACAATACATGAAAATATCAGAGCATATTTTCAAGATAAACCCCCATGACCCTCTGGGGCACAACAATAGATGAAAAATATACCTGCTATTTTTCAAGGTAAAATTTTGAAGAGGTCTGTGGCTGGCAAGGAATTTTAAATTATGGGAGAAATCGTGTGAAAATTGGATTATGGAGGCTGTTATGAGCTGAGGATGGAGTTTTTAGGTTAGATTAATTTGGCTAAATTAGCAGGAATTTTGCTGTAAATGTATAAATTAAAGGGTAGGGATGATAGGAATAAGATTAATTTGTAGGAAGATAATAATGCTGGAAGTAATATTGGTATAGGTTCTGCTGGGGTTAGTGGATTTTTACTCGATGACATAAGTAGTATTCTGGCTTGATAACTGATTTTTTTTATACTAAATCTTTATAAGGGGGGAAATTACTATGGCTAAGATGTTGCGGGTTAATATGAGTACACTGGAGGTAAATGAGGAGAAGCTGCCCGAGAAATACCGGAATATGGGGGGCAGGGGTTTAACTTCGGGATTTGTGCTGGATGAGGTTAAGCCGGACTGTCATCCGCTGGGGAAAAATAATAAGCTGGTTTTTGCGCCGGGTATGGTGACCGGGACTTCGGCTCCTTCCTCGGGGCGGATTTCGGCCGGTGGTAAGTCGCCGCTGACCGGCGGGATTAAGGAGTCCAATGCCGGTACGCCCTTTGCTCAGGATCTGGGCCGCTCCGGGTATAAGGCTGTTGTGGTTGAAGGTCTGCCGGAGGATAGTGACAAGCGCTGGCTGCTGGTGATTGATAGTGAGGGTGCCCGGCTGGAAGAGGTGAGCGAGCTTAAGGAGAAGAAAACCGGTGCCACCGTGGAGGTTTTGAAGGAAAAGTATGATAATCATGATTTTGCCCTGGTAGGACCGGCCGGTGAGTGGAAGATGGCGATGGCCGGTATCTGCTATAATGATCCCGAGTACCGGGCCAGCCGCTATTCCGGACGCGGGGGCCTGGGCGCGGTTATGGGCTCCAAAGGGCTTAAGGCTATTGCAGTTGAGAAGCGGATGGGTAAAGTTGAGCTGGCTGATGAAGATCTTTTCAAACGCGGGCAGCGTAAGTTAGTTGAGGGGCTGCGCAAGCATGATGTGACCAAGCCAGGAGGCACCCTGAATTCTTATGGTACTGCGGCTCTGATCAATGTGCTGGATCAGGCCGGTGGTCTTCCTACCAATAACTTTAGCTCCGGTACCTTTGAGGGAGCGGAGAAGACCGCGGGAGAAACCATTGCTGAAACTGTGGAGAAGCGCGGCGGCAAGGGTATGATGGGTCATTCCTGTCATCCCGGCTGCGTGATTCAGTGCTCCAATGTTTTCCCCGATGAAGATGGGGAGGAGTTAGTTTCCTGTCTGGAATATGAGTCGGACTGGTCACTGGGAGCCAATCTGGGTATTGATGACCTGGATCAGATTGCCAGAATGATTGATATCTGCAATGAGGTTGGTATAGATACCATTGAAGCAGGTGTTGTTCTGGGTGTGGCCATGGAGGCCGGCCTGGCAGAGTTTGGTGATGGCGAAAAGGCGATTGATCTGCTGGAAGAGGTTGGCAAGAATTCGCCGCTGGGCCGGGTGCTGGGAAACGGTGCCAGCTTTACCGGTAAGGCTTACGGTGTTACCCGGGTGCCGACTGTTAAAGGTCAGGGTATGCCGGCCTATGAGCCGCGTGCTGTCAAGGGGATTGGCATTACCTATATGACCACCCCGATGGGAGCCGATCATACTGCCGGTTATACTGTAGCGCCGGAGATTCTTTCGGTTGGCGGAGAGGTTGATCCTATGACACCGGAAGGCAAGGCCGAACTTTCCCGGGCCTTTCAGGCCACCACGGCCTTTGTGGACAGCAGTGGTTACTGCCTCTTTACTACCTTTGCTCTGCTGGATGATGAGACAGCGATGGAGGGCATGGTGGAGACGGTTAACGGCGTGCTGGGAACTGACTTTTCTGTAGATGAAGTGGTTGAAGCCGGTAAGGAGATTTTGAAGAAGGAAAGAGAGTTTAATCTCAAGGCCGGTTTTACTAAAGCTGATGACCGTCCGCCAGAGTTTATGCGGGAGGAAAAGCTGCCTCCGCACAACGATATCTTTGATGTTACTGATGAGCAGCTCGACAGTGTCTGGGATTTTTAGGCTGGCAGTAGTTTCTGGTGGATCGCTTTAGTAGTATGCTTTGGTGTTAAATTAAGCTTATTATGAGGACTTAGGGATTAAAGTGTTTACAGGGTGATGTTCTATCGATGAGGATTTTGCCCTGGTTGGGGAGGATTTTGCCCTGGTTGTTGCTCTAAGGAATATAGTTTACAGTTCAGGATTAATTGAGGAAAAGCTGATGGAAGTTTGGTAAGGTTGGCTGGATTAAGTAAGGTTGGCTGGATTAGGTAGGGTTGGATGGACTAAGTAAGGTTGGCTGGATTAAGGGCTGCTCTTTTAGCGAGGGCAGCCTTTTTCTAATATTTGTGTATCTGGGGCTGGCTGATTTATATTTCTTGGCGGGATGATTTAGGCAGCTGAACTAGGCAGGTGAACAGGATTTTTTCACCCGATTTTTTGACCCGGGGTTTATTTGGAGTTGGAAGTAGTGATATAATAATAGGGAGATTGGGGGAAAATATCCTCACCAGGAATTAATATGATTCGCCCACAAAAAGGTATAAGCATTCTCCATTCTAAAAAGGTATAAGCATTCTCCATTCTAAAAAGGTATAAGCATTCTCCATTCTACTATATATAGAGGGTAGTAGGTTATTAAAATACTCATGTAGTATGTTTTTGGTTAGCTCTTATCAAATAGCATGTTGTTCAGGCAGTTATGGGCAAACAAAACGTTATTGTTTATATATTATTATTACCTCCAGTCCTGACAACAAAATCAAGTCAGTACAGATAATTGTCCGGCATTACATTAGCAACCAGGAAATTTAAATGAACCTTTTGGTTATTAATTTGCGAAACAGGCCTTTTTTGTGGTTTATCTTAATATTGTTTTGGAGAATTAGTATTATTTTGAAGAATATTTTGATTTTTTAGTTTAGCTAGTTTAGGGATTTAGGATAGGTTTTTCTTGAAGTTGGAGTCTCGAAAAGAGGTGATACGGTGATTAATGATTCCATGATTAATATTGAAATTAAGCTGTTTGCCAATCTTCGGGAGTATAATCCTGAGGAACCGGGCAGAAAAGAGGCTGTTGAGTATGAGATTGCTCAGGGCTCGACAATCGAGGACTTGTACCGGGAACTGGGGATTCCTGAGGATCATGTTAAGATGAATTTTGTTAATAATTTGAAGAAGAAAAAGGACTATGAGCTGCAGGATGGTGACAGGGTGGCTGTCTTTCCTCCGATTGCTGGAGGTTAAGCTGAGGCGATTGAGGAGCTGATGTTTTAAGCCGGTTTTAAGACCAGAATTTTGAGTCTTTGAGATAGGGGATGGTTTATCGAATCATAGCTATAAAGTCAGCTCAGGAAGCAGATATTGTGTTTGTTCAACTCGTAAAGCAGATTATTTGAAATCAAATCAGATAACTGATTAAGTCAAGAATCTGCGACCCGGATATGGCATTTATTTAGGGATTATAGGTTGTTAAAGCTAATAGAATGCTGAATAGATTTAATAGCCCTGTATCGAATTTTATGGTAGAGAGTTATTAGTAGAGATATATTAGGGTACTAATAGGGTACTAATAGGGAATTAATAGGGAATTAATAGGGGGATTAATCGGTTTTGTGATTGAATTTTGGGGAACTGATTTTGGAAATTTGATTTTGGAAAGCTGGTTTTGTGATTATGTTTTGGAGGAGTCAACTTTGTGGTTATGTTTTTTGTGATTATGTTTTTGTTGATCATTTTTTGGGAAATTGAGCTTGTGAGTGAGTTTTAAAGGGTGGTTAATTGAGTTGCCTGGATTTATTTAGCTGGAGGGATAGGATAATATATGGCAAAAAAGAGAGTGGAAGTATATGGTGAAAATGGCCGACTGCAGGTGATTGAAGGGGATTTTTTGGTGCAGCAGGCTGATAACGGTTATATTTTGCATGAAAGGCGGCCTGATCTGCGGAAAGTTTATCTAGAAATTACGGCTCGCTGCAATCTGGACTGTATAACCTGTATCAGGCAGAGCTGGGAACAGTGTCCCGGTGATATGGAGATGGGGCTTTTTGAGAAGATTCTGGCGGATCTGGAGGAGCTGCCGGACTGCCGGGAAGTGCTGCTGGGTGGTTTTGGTGAGCCGCTGATGCATCCCGGGATTGCAGAGATTGTTGCCGGATTGAAGGAGAAGGGATATAAGGTCAGGATTACCACCAATGGAATGCTGCTGCAGGGTAAGCTGCTGGAGCAGCTGGTTGAGCGGAGGGTCGATGAAGTTATTGTTTCGGTGGACAGCTTTAAAGAGGAGCGTTTTGCCGATATTCGGCGGGGTGAGCTGGTCAGGCTGCTGGAGAATCTGGCGGAATTGAAGCGGGTTAAGGATGAGCGGGAGACTATTTTTCCCCGGCTGGGACTGGAGTTTGTGCTGATGCAGAGGAATCAGGAGGAGCTTGAGAATTTGAGCAAGCGAGCCCGGGAGCTGGGGGTCTTTTCCATTCTGGTGACTCACCTTTTACCCTATCGGGAAGAAATGGTGGATGAGATTCTCTACGGTAAGGGGGAGCGGGAGCAGCAGCTGGCGCTGAAACTCTGGACCAGTCCTGTGCCGGGGTCGGCAACCATGTGTACCATGAATCTGCCCTCGCCGAACTGGGGAGCAGAGCGGAGCTGTGATTTTGTGTCCGGTCGGGCCTGTACCGTGACCTGGCAGGGTGAGGTGTCTTCCTGCTATGCCCTGATGCATTCCAACAGGTACTTTATTTTCGGGCGGGAAAAGCAGGTTGAGGCTCATACCTTCGGGAATGTGGCCGAGAGGTCGCTAAAGGAGATCTGGAATTCGCCGCGGTATTTGAAATTCAGGAACCGGGTGAGGTACTTTGATTTTCCCTCCTGTGTGGACTGTGAGCTGAGCGATAACTGCACCTATCCTGAGGAGAATCAGGACTGCTGGGGTAATGATCCCTCCTGTGCGGACTGTCTCTGGGCTCAGAATATTGTGCGATGTCCTTAATTTTCTCTGGTTAGGATCGTGGGTGAGAAATTGCTTTTTATAAAGGAAACTGAGGAATTATACCCTGTAGATTATGATTATAGTTGAGAATGTAAACTGGTAAACTTCATTATTTTTGCTTTTCTGAGATAATTAATATAGAAAATAGTTAACTGGATAAAATTTAGCGTTCTCTTTTATACAGCAGCGTTCTCTGTTATCCAGCACTTTTTATAGATTGAATTTTAGATTGAATTAGCTCTTATCAAATAGCATGTTGTTCAGGTAGCTATAGGCAAACAAAACGTTATTATAAAAAAATTTTATCTCTTCCAGTCCTGACAACAAGATCAAGTCAGTGGAGATTATTGTTCAGCATTGCATCAGCAACAAGGAAATTTAAATGAGCCATTGAATTCAAAAGTTTTTCAGCTAAAGGGGGTTTAAGCAGTGAAAAAGATTAAATATCTCTGTCAGTGCTGTGGTGAAGATTTTATAGTGGAGGAAAAGGTGGAAGAAAATGAAGAGGTAATTTGTCCGGAATGCGGCGAAGGCTGTTATGGTAACTGCCGGGAAGTTGAAGTTATTGATGAATGACTGGAAGGCAATTATCAGGTAATTTGGAAGAGAGCTGATGCCTGGAATTATAAAGTTATTGAATACGGAATTGCTGCTGGAGAGGTTGGGTTTTATCAGGTCTGTAGTCCTGTAATGATAATTTTACTACTATGATAAATTCTATAAAAAAATTGAGTAAACTGCCTGGGGGAGGCTCCAGGTTTTTTGTTTTTATGGGCTGGAAAATTTATTCTTCCGGTGCAATAATTATTAAAATGTGGTAATTATGATGCAATCACGTATAAGGAGCTATGCAGGTTAAGGTGTGATAATGATGAGGCTAATGCACTAATAAAGGAGTGATGTTGGTTAAGTCTCGATAATGATGAGGCTGCTGAATTAATAAAGAAGGTTATGCAGGTTAGTATGTGATAATGATGACACTGATGCATTAATAAAGGAGTTATGTAGATTAATATGGGATAATAATTAGGCTGCGGTCTCGGTTCGGGGCTGGTTGAAATAAATTTACCATAAATTCTGCCCTAAAATAAACCTTGCAAAAAGATGCAGGAATAAAAAAAGCTGGCCGTACTTAAGTTAGTTTTTCAAATCTGGGGTGTATCTGGTATAATGGATTCAACACAGATCTGGATTGCAGCAATTTATCAAGTTGAAAGTTGATTTTTCTCTTTTTTAATCTGGTTTAAATTTTTTAAATGATATTATTTGAGGACAATGGGGCTGAATAAATATTTTGAGCCTGATAATCTGCATTTTTTATCTGCCTCTAACTGACTAATCGACGTTTAATAATCTGCTCATAATAATCTGCTCATTGGTGCTTAATAATATGAATCTACTGGAGGCGGTTTAATGTTAACCGGCTATGAAAATCTGGATCAAAAAATCGAAATATTTTCCCGGGGTCAGCTTTCGCTGCTGGCAGGCCTTCCTGGAGCCGGAAAGACTGCGCTGGCAATTAATATAGTGCATAATCAGCTGGAAGTTGAGAAAGAAACCAGGATTTTATATGTTACTCCGGGGATGCCAGCTCAGCGGCTGGCGGAGAGATTCATCTTTCTGGATTCCGGGATTTCCCCTTACAACCTGAACTTTTTGAATCTGGACGAAAAGGAGATTCAAAAAGCGATTTCGAGCAGTGCCAGCAAATTTCAGCATTTTATCAATGAAAAAAAACTAAAAATCATCGATGATAATCTGCTGACGATTGCTGATATCAGTTCACTCTGCCTGGATCATTTTACTGAATTTGATCTGATTTTTATTGATTATCTCCAGGCTTTGAAGTCTTCTCATGGTGAGGAATATGCTTCCCGGAATTTGATTGAGATTCAGCTGCGGGAGCTGAAGAAAATTGCCAGGAAGTCGGAGGCGGCGGTGGTGCTGATAAGTCAACTGAAGAGTTATGCCGGGCGGCCGACGGCTGCTGACCTGCTTCCCTTTTCCCGGCTGCTGCGAGATGAGGCTGATAAAATTATTCTGCTGCATCGTATTGATAATCCAGCAGGAGAAAGGGACTGGGAGAATGAGTTTAATGTCAATTTCAATAAGATTCCGGAGCCAGTTGAACTGTTTGTGGCAAAAAATATTTCTGGCTGTACCGGGAGTTTTGATTTCTTCTGGGAGCCTGCTACTCTGGCGTTCCAGGAGCGGACACCGGAGATTGAACAGTATATCAGACGGCTGCTGCGAGAGATTTAAAAGCCGGAGGAGTTTGCTAATTTTACTGAGAGGAATTTTTATGATTTTTCAGTATTATTACTGCAAAAATTGGCCGGCTTTGGATGGCGCGGGCTTAAAGATTCGGCAGACAATTTGATAGGGCAGGCTGTTTGCTTTGTAGGATTATTTAAATGATGATTGGACTGCATAAAGTCGATGTCGTCAAATTTTGAAACTGTAATCCTTAGCAGGTCAAGGATTCTGTCAAACAAATTCCAGGAAAATTACTTTTTGCAGTGAAACCAATGATAAGTTATATGATAATGATAAAGTCATATGATAATGAAGAATTATGTGAATTTATGGGTTATTTGATGCGGTGGTTATTTGATGCGATGGTTATTTGAGATGATGAGTTATTTGAACTTAGGTTTTATTTAATGTTTCGGATTATTTAGTTAGGGAGCGGGGGAAATTTATTATCAGCAGGAACATAAAAGCAGAGGGTGAGATAAGTTATGAAGCAGTTAGCAGATAGTTCAAAATATATTTTTAGATATCATTATAAAAATAATGTGGGGCGGGGGTTGAAAAATCAGCCCGGATATTCTGGATATGGCAGTTGCCCTAAAGATAAATTTATTGATAAGCGGGATAAGGCTCTTAATGAGAGAAAGAAGAGAGAGATAGTTATTAATATCAGAGAGCAGGCAATAAATATTTCAAATAGAGCTATTAATAGAGCTATTAGAATTGCCGAGCAGGCTGTTAATATTGATGATCAAGGCAGTAAGATGACTAATATAGATGATAAAGGCATTAATATGACTAATATAGATGATCAAGGCATTAAAATGACTAATATAATAGGTGATATAGATAATAAAGCTAAAAAAGCAGTTGATATAGCAGGTCATGTTATTAATGAACCGGAGCATTTCATTAATAAATCAGAGAGGGTAAATCAAGAGAGAGTAAATCAAAAGTGCGTAGATCAAAAGATAGTAAATCATGAAAGTGTAAATCAAGCGGGTGTAGATCAAAAGAAAGTGAATCTAACTAATAAATTAAGTAAGTCAGGAGAAACTAACAATGGACTCTATAGATTTCTGAAGAATTTTCTGACCGGATTATCTTATCTGCCTGGGTATGTAAGGATTCCGGGATTTGCTGGGCTGCTGACAGTACTTTTGCTGCTGATCTCGGTAGTGGTGACGGTGCCAGGATCTGATTCAGGAATGCTGAGCGGCAATGGCTTGTCCGCTAATTTAGGACTGATTGATAACAATGTACTCTCCGCTGACTTCGGGCTGGTTGATAATAATGTACTGGCCGCTAACTTAGGACTGATTGATAACAGGGTACCGGCCGCTGACTTCGGGCTGGTTGATTACAGTGGGCTGCTGGCTGCTGATTTTAGCCTGGCTGGAGATGGGGAACCGACTCCTGGATATGGAGTAGTTGGTGGCAGCGATTCGAGAGCTGGATATGGATTGGCCGGTGTTGGAGGACGTAAGCTTAACACGGACTTTGGATTGGCTGGTGACAGAGGATTTACTGCTGGATTTGGACCGGTGAGCGGTCTGAGGGTTAGTTTTGACCCGGAAAGTGGTATGTCAGGCGTATTTGGACTGAATAACAGCAAATCAGGATTGTTTGGACTGGAGAGCGGTATGCCAGTTGCGTTTGGACTGGAGAGTGGAATGACTGGTATTACTAAGATGAAAGACTGGAGGTCGGGGGTTTCCGGGAGGGAGATAGATCGGAAGACACAGAGTGGTCAGTGGAGAACTCTGATGACCGAGAATTTTGAAGTACATTTTCAGGCTGAACTGGAGGCACTGGCGGTTAGAAGTGCTGAAATTGCCGAGGAGATTCACGAAGCTATTGCCGATGATTATCAGCCGGGCCGGGGGGAAAAGACTCATCTGATTGTGGTTGATGACAGTGATATGGCTTCCGGGGTGTCTGATCCCTCTTTGCTGGATCAGATTATCATTAACCCCAGCCACCCGGTAATGCGAGAGTTTGGGGGGCGGCATGAGAGCTGGCTCAAGCTGCTGATTGCTCATGAGTATACTCACATTTTACACCTCAACATGAGGTCAGAGACCCTGGAGGCACTGCGGGGTCTGCTGGGAGATGTCCCAAACATGATGAATCCCAACTTTTTTCAGACCTGGTGGATGATTGAAGGTTATCCAATTCTGGAGGAGACGGGACTTTCTGGCGGGGGGCGAGCCCAGGATGCTGTATATGATATGTACCTGAGGATGGCTTTTCTGGAGGATGAGGTTTATCATTTCGATCAAATTCACGGGCAGTACAACCTGGAGAGCTGGCCCCCGGGTGGAATGTCGGTCTATCTCTATGGGGCTAATTTCTTTGATTATCTGGTCCGGGAACATTCCCGAGAAGAGTTGATTGAGGTCAGTAAGGTTTATGCCGGCAACCCCTCCAAAGGTATAGATGAGTCCTTTGAGGAAGCCCTGGGAGAGCTAGCCCAGGAGCTGTTTCAGGACTGGAAACGGGACAGACTGGAGGAGTATGAAAGTCAGGCGGCTGCCATTCGGGCTGAAGGTGAAGTGACCGGGGAGCGGTTGAGTGAAGCTGGCTATTACAGCTACCGGCCGGGCTGGGATCCGAGCCGGGAAGAAGTTGTTTATTATCATCTGGGCAATTATTATCCCGGATTGCGGGGTTTTGACCTGGAGACCGGGCAGGACCGGCACCTTAAGTCAGGGTATCTGGTGCCCACCGGGCTGGAAATAACGGCTGAAGGTGAGATAATTTATGCTTCAGCCGAGGAAGATTATTTTGATATATACCGTTTTGATCCTGAGAGCGGGATCGAGGATAGACTGACCGAAGGAAAGCGGTCTCGAGATCCGGTGATGTTGGGGACAGATGAGCTAATTTATATCAACCAGCAGGCCGGGATGACCGAGGTCAGAAAGAAGATGATTGATAATGAGGTCGATGGTGAAGCTGAAGTTCTGCTGGGCCCCGGGGAAAAGCGGCAGTATTTTTCTCCGGCGGTGGATCCCGGGGAGAATCTGCTGGCTCTGGTGATCTGGAAACCTGGTGGTTACCAGGATTTATATATCTATGATCTTAAAGAGGAGAGATTGCTCAGGATAACCGAAAACCGGGAGGCGGTTTTCTCGCCGACCTGGACTCCTGAAGGTGATCGGATCCTATTCCATGCTGATAAGGATGGAGTGCACAATCTTTATGCCTATGATCTGAGGGAAGAGGCTTTTTATCAGGTAACGAATGTAGTGGGTGGGGCCTTTGATCCCCTGGTGATTGAGGATAAAGAGAAGCTTGTTTATGTGGGGTATGATAGTTACGGATATAATCTTTATGCCCTGGATTATGCCCCGGATGATTGGCAGCCGGTGGATTTTCCCGGAGGTGCGGTGAACCGGGAAACTGATCGGGGGCTAATGGATTTAATTGACAGGGAATTGCGGGATCAGGCCGGGGACCTGAGCAGGGCTGAGGGAAGCGAAATAGCAGTTAACCGGGCAGCTGGAGGTCAGGAAAATGTGAGAAGAACAGCTGGAAGCCGGGAAGCAGTCAGTCAAGAGGGTGAAAATCAAGGATTTATGAGCGGAACAGCTGGAGATCAAAAAGATGTGAGCCGAGCAGGAGAGGACCAGAAAGATGTAAATCAGACAGGACAAAAGCAAGAAGATGAGGGGATGCCTGAGGAAATAATTTCCGGGGAAGACCGGGACCGTGAGGAACTTGAGATCAGAGATTACAGTATATTCAGGTATCTGGCTCCCCGCTTTTATGTGCCGAATTTTATGATAGGGACTGCGGGGGGCAATCTGGGATTGACGATTGGGGGCCGCGATCCTCTGGATTGGATCAATTATCAGGCTGGTTTTTCCTTTGAGGGTCCGGATTATCCACTGGGCTTTCACTGGTCGGTGCTTTTTGACTTTGATGATTTTCAATTTAGGCAGAGCAGCCAGCGGATAACCGGCCGACGGTTCCGTGATGATGAAAGAAAGCTGGAGGATACCCATCTACTGCAACTGGTGGTTCCGGTGCAGGAACAGGTTTTTTCAGCTGCGGCGTTGAGTGGTGGAGTGCTGTATTTCCGCCGGAGTTTTGAAACTGAGCGGCCCGTTCAGGAACAGTACCGGGGTTTTGCTGCCGGGAATTATCTCCAGAGCTGGGGACGAAATGATTTATTTGCTCTGAGAAACCTTTATTTCCAGGGTAATCTCGATTATTTTGAAGATCAATACTACCTTTCCACCCAGATGGACTGGCGGGAATTCCTGGACTGGCGGGATTATGAGCTCAACCTGCGGGGCTCGCTGGCTTTTGGTCAGTATGAAGAAAGCTTTACTCTGGGCGGTCTGGTCGGACGCTATCCTGTCCGGGGTTATTCAACCGCTGAAAGGGTCCCGGGCAGTGAGCTCTACTATCTACGCGGTCAGCTTTCCAGGACACTGGTTAATATAAAGCGGGGCGTTGGACTTTCGCCGGTGTTTTTTGATAATTTGAGTGCGACACTGTTTCTGGATGGTGGTAGAATTTCTACCCCGGAAGAGGAAAAATGGCTGGCCGGGGCGGGAGGAGAATTGTCGCTGGATCTGGAGTTATCTTACGGGCTTTATCCTCTGGAACTGAATCTGGGAGCAGCCCGGAAACTGGCAGAAGACGACTGGCAGATTTATCTGACAACGGGTTACACTTTTTAAAGGAGGGTTTTTAAAAAGGTTTTTTGAATACGGGAATAATACGGTAATGATACTGGGACTTTAGGAGGATTTTTATACAGATTAGTATAAATAATCCGCATGTTCTCCTGTGATACTATTAGCTTTAAAGATTAACCTGAAAAGATTAGTCTGAGAGCTCGTGATTTTGAGTTATGATTGAGAATATTTTAGAGTGGTCAAAGCGGTAAATATTTCAGGGTGGTCAATTATATTTCTAAATTTTAGCTTATGGTTCGCCCCCAATAAGGTTTAACAGCTTTTCATGCTGCTATATATAGTAGTAAGTAGGGCAATAAAATACTACATGTAGTATGTTTTTGCTTATTAATTTGCGAGATAGTCTTTTTTGTGGTTTAATCAGCTTATTGCCTTACTACCATTTGTGGTTTAATCAGCTTATTGCCTTACTCCCAGGTGATATATATCAAAGAAAGAGTGTTTTTTTGCATTATTGAAAAATGAAGTATATCAAGATGATGTATATCAATATGAAGTATATCAAGATGGTGTATATCAATATGTGATAATTAAATAAAAATGTGATATATATTATTGAAAGCTGGAAGAAGTTATGGCATAATAAAAATAGAGTAAGAAACTCAAGATTAAAGCTTTAGATTAAAGCTTTGATTAGAGCTTTAGCTTAGAGCTTTAAAATATAACAGGTTTATAAATAGTTATAACAGGTTTAAAAATACAAAAAATATAGGGAGTGAGGATAGATGGCCACCACAGAAAGAAAAGAAGAGTTGAAGGAAATTCTTTTAAGACTAAATTGTGGAGAAGAGGTTGAGAAAGTCAGGGAGGATGCCAGAGAACTGCTGAAAAATATCGATGCCAGTGAACTATCCCGGGCGGAGCAGGAACTGATCGAAGAGGGGCTGAAAGAGGATGAGCTGAAGGAACTCTGCCAGGCTCACATTGAGGCAACCCAGGAGGAACTGAAAAAATTACAGCTGGAGTTAGAACCTGGCCATCCTCTAGATACCTTAATCAAAGAACATGATAAGATTCTGGAGATGCTGGATGAGCTGGAGCAAATAAAAGAAGAAATCAAGAAGCTCAGTAAGTACGATGAAGATTCACCGGTTTTTGATCGCCTCAGAGAATTGGCCCAGCATATAATTGAAACAGAAAAACATCATGACAGAGAAGAAGAGACCATATTCCCCCGCCTGAGAGAGGAAGGGGTTTCGGGTCCGGCCAATATTATGGAGATGGAACACGAGGATATGTGGCCTCGCAAGGAGAGACTGGCCAGGCTGGCTGAAGAGGTAGAGGAGATGGACTTTGATGAATTTAAAAAGAAGCTGAGCGAAGACATTGAGTATCTGGGACTGCATCTCCGGGACCATATTTTTAAAGAAAACAATATTCTTTACCCCACCGCCCAAAAATTAATTGCTGAAGATGCCTGGGAGGATATAGAGAAAAGGTCGGATGAGATAGGTTACTGCTGCTTCACGCCTGAGAAATAACGAAAAGTTATTTGTTATTTGTGTTATTTGCAGCGGGTCCAAAGAAACCAGCTTTTAACAGGCACTATCAACAAAATGGCACCTGTTTCTCCTAAACTTTAACACCCAAAATGATGTTTTTTATGATGTTTTTTAGCTAAATTTTATTAACTCCTGCTGGTGAAACAGTTTCTGCCAGTAAAGTATAATTTTATCACAGGAACTCAGCTGAGATTGTAAAGCACTATACATTTTTTGCAGCAAATCCCTGTTAACATTATAATTAAGAAAATTACACCAAGATATATACTAAAGTATTCTTAAACCTAGATTTGCAGTCAGATAAGATTAAATTTTTTGAACCTTTGCTTTTTGGGGTTTCAAATGTTTTTTGAGTTTCAAAACCCTTTCAAAACCCTATTTATATCTCTATATCACTACAGATTTTTTCGATGTGTACGTCTTTAAATCAATACAGATCTATATTACTATAGAATTACTCCAGATATTTTCGATGCGAGCCTCTTTAAATCACTACAGAATATTACTACAGATATTATTGATGTTTACGTCTCTATATCACTACAGATCAATATTACTGCAGATATTTTAGATGAAAATACTGCTATAACTTACTTTGAGTCCGGTTAATGTCCCCTTGTTTTGCCTGAAAATTGAGTATATAGATGTAATTTGTCATATTCACTGTTGGCAGCTGATTTTGCTGATTTTGCAGATCAAATAATAAAAAAATACACAAAAATACACAAAGGAGGCGGTATTGATGGGTTACCCTGTTGTGCGGGGGGTAGCATATGTATTAGCTCATGTTCCGGACCTGGTCAGGTATGGTTCAAAACCGGAGCGTGAGATTCCCAAAAATCCAGATCTTTTGAGCGAAATTCAGGACCATCTGCGGGATTTTTCTGAGGCCAGAAATTATCCTCCTCATCAGGTGTTTATCGGCAACATGAAGCCTGAAGAACTGTGGGAGAGAGAACAGCCCTGGTATGAGAACCTTATCAGCGGAGCACCCCGTTTTGGTGAGTGGGGAGAGATTTATACCGAGAAGGAATTTTATGGCTGGCTTAAGGTAGCCGATGAGTTTGATTTAATCTACCTCACCGAGGAGGCTGCTGAGGAGATAGAAACAATCCTTTCCGAACATCATCTTGCCAGGCCTGAACACCTGGAGAAATTGGGTGATGGCGTTTCCCGGGAGAGGGTTAAAGAGTTAATATCGGGAGGAGCCCTTGCCCTGGAAGCCGAGGGAGAGCTGATGGGCTGTATAGTTGATGGACATGATGAAGATGAAAACCTGACGGCTGATATTCTGCTGGAAAATCTTTCAACTAAAGCATCCGGTTTTCTGGCAGTGGAGAAGCTGATGGAGAATATTGATCTGGAGCGGGAGGATATAGCCTTTGTTATCAACTCCGGAGAAGAAGGAGTTGGTGATCGTTATCAGCGCGGGGCTGGAAATCTAGCCAAGGCGATAGCTGAGATGAACGGGCTGAGCAGCAGCACAGGTGCAGATGTCAAGGCTTTCTGCTGTGCTCCCATGCATGCTTCGATTGTGGCCGGAAGTTTAATAGAATCGGGGGTTTTCGACAACGTTATTCTTGTAGGGGGAGGATCACTGGCCAAGCTGGGCATGAAGATGCAGGGGCATCTGTCCAAAGATATGCCGATTATGGAGGATGTCCTGGCCGGTAATGCTTTCCTCTTCAGTAAAGATGACGAGGTTAACCCTCAGATCAGGCTTGATACCATCGGCAAGCACGATGTTGCCATGGCATCTTCCCAGCAGGCCATATATTCGGCCCTGGTCGATAAGCCTCTGCAGAAAGTCGGCCTGACAATCTTTGATGTTGATAAATATTCTTCCGAGCTGCATAATCCGGAAATTACTGTTCCGGCAGGGAGCGGCAATGTACCGCATAACAATTACCGCATGATTGGAAGTTTTGCAGTTAAGCACGGCCTTATGGAGGCAGATGAGCTGGATGAATTTGAAAAAGAATACGGCATGCCGGGTTTTTCCCCCACCCAGGGGCATATACCTTCGGCTCTGCCCTTCCTGGGGTTTGCCCGGGATAGGATTCTGAAAGGAGAGATGAAGCGCACTTTCTTCCTGGGGAAGGGGAGCCTGTTTCTGGCCAAGATGTCCAATATCTCTGATGGAATGTCCTTTATCCTGGAAGCAAATTCAGCCAGTTCAAGTCAGGATTAGGGGAGAACAGAATCAGATTGACTTTGCGGTAATGGCAAAAGATCTATGGAAGAACACGTTAATATGAAAGAACAAGTTAATATGAAAGAACACGTTAAGAAGTAGAAACTGCACAGGGAGGTGCATTATTAAATGTTCAAAGGCAAGAAAGTGCTCTGTATAGGAGAGAGAGATGGAATTCCTGGTCCGTCGATTGAAAAAGTAGTCGAATCTGCCGGGGGCGAGCCGGTTTTATCTGTCACCCAGTGTTTCGTTTGAACCTCGGCAGGCGCCGTGGACATGGAAGATCAGGGGATCATCAAGGATGCAGTTGATAAGCACGGCACGGAAAATCTGATAGTGGTGTTGGGTACACCTGATGCCGAAAGTGCCGGCATATTTGCTGAAACTGTTACCATTGGCGATCCCGCCTTTTCAGGTCCACTGGCTGGAGTCTCGTTGGGACTCCCGGTATATCATGTTCTGGAATCCGAGGTAAAAGAAGCGGCTGATCCCGATGTTTTTGAAGAAGAAGTGGGTATGATGGAAATTTCACTGGATGTTGAGGCAATCAGTAAAGAAGTCAGCAGGTTCAGAGAAAAGGCAGAGGAGATTGAAGACGCAGGTTAAGGTCAGCTCTGTCAGGGTAGAGGTGTCAGGGTAGAGGGATGTTTCTAAGAAAAGAGATGCTTCTAAGAAAAATGGATGCTTCTAAGAAAAGGGATGTTTCTAAAAAGGATGCTCCTAAAAAGGATGCTTTTAAGAAAAGGATGATTCTAAAAAGGATGATTCAGGATGAGTAAATTCAGGAGCAGTAAGAGCAGCGAAAAGAAGCTGATTGTGACCAACAATCCCGGGCTGCCGGTCGGGAAGGGGATTGAGATTGAGCGGGTGGAAACTCTAAAGGAGGTCCTGGAGGAAACCAGAGACCTGGTACAGCAGGGTTACCGTCTGCTCACACATCCGCTGGCTGGCAGCCTAAAGCCCTGGCAGAATCCCTACCGCTCCATAGTGCTGGCCGAAGGAGAAAACCTGGATTACCGCTCGCTGGAAGTACTGGAAAATGCTCTGGAGAGATATCGTTCATTTGCCAGAAATAAGAGAACCAGAGAAAGCGAATCGATGTCAGAAGATTTAAAAGAAGATTTCAGCACCATCGACAGAGAGCTCATCGAAGAGCTGATGATTGATAATTGAATTGAGCAGGGTTTTCTGCCGGTTTATTAAAAAACTGTGAGGGGTGAGTAAATTGAAGCTGAACCTGGAGAGAGTTAATGTTAAAGAAGTGAAATTTGGCCGGGAAAACAGCTTTCAGGATGGTGTGGTGACGATAGATAAAGAAGGGCTGCTGTCGGAGATCGAACATGATGACAGGATCGAAAGTCTTGAAGTTGATATAGTCCGCCCGGGTGAAGAAGTGAGAATAATGCCTGTAAAAGATGTGGTGGAGCCCCGGGCCAAGGTTGACGGCGAAGGAATTTTTCCCGGTTTTATTGGTAAAGAGGATCTGGCTGGTACAGGCAGAAGCAGAGTTTTAGAGGGTATGACGGTTATGACGACTGGAAATGTTGTTGGATTTCAGGAGGGCATTATCGACATGAAGGGGCCAGGAGCCCAATATACACCCTTCTCTCAGACGATCAATGTGGTAATAACCTGTGAGGTTCCAGAGAATACCGAAGAGCATATCCATGAGGAAATACTGAGGGTGCTGGGGCTTAAAGCTGCCAGTTATATAGGCCGGATAGGTCTGGAAGCCGAGCCTGATAATGTAGAAGAGTATGAGTTTAAACCATTATCTGAAGCAGCCAAAGAGAATGATGACCTGCCGCTGGTAGGATATGTCTATATGCTTCAAAGTCAGGGTCTCCTGCATGACACCTATGTTTACGGGATCGATGCCAAAGAAATTATTCCCACCTTTATCTCACCTACCAAAGTAATGGATGGCGCTATTGTCAGCGGAAACTGTGTTTCGGCCTGTGATAAGAATTCCACCTTTTTGCACCAGAATAACCCTGTCATCGAGGAACTTTATCGCAGACACGGAGAAGACTTCAATTTTGTAGGGGCCATTTTAACCAATGAGAATGTCACTCTGCAGGATAAAGAACGCTCTTCCACTCTGGTGGCTGAGATGGCCGAAAATATCGGGCTGGATGCGGCAATTATCTCCGAGGAAGGATTTGGCAATCCCGATACGGATTTAATTCTCAACTGTAAGAAACTGGAGAAGAAGGGGATCAAAACCGTCCTGATAACCGATGAATATGCAGGCAGAGATGGGGCATCCCAGTCTCTTGCTGATGCTTCCGCCGAGGCAGATGCTGTGGTCACTTCTGGAAATGCCAATGAGACCATCAAGCTTCCACCTATGGAGAGGGTTATAGGACATCAGAAATATGCCGACAGTATTGCCGGAGGTTTTGAGGGCAGTCTGAAGGAAGATGGCAGCATAGAAGTCGAGCTGCAGGCGATAACCGGCTCCACAGATCAGCTGGGATACACCAGATTGAGCTCAGAGGGCTATTGATAAGCCTGAAACCAGGTAACAAAATTTATCATTCAAATTAAGGAGGAGTGCCTTATGGCTGAACTGAAAGTTGTTCACTATCTTAATCAGTTCTTTGGTCAGGTAGGTGATGAAGATGAAGCTGACCTGCCTCCTCAAAGAAAAGAGGGAGCTGTAGGACCCGGAAAAGCGTTGAATCAAGCACTGGAAGATAAGGCTGAAATTGTCAGGACGATTATAGCCGGTGACGATTATTTCAACGAAAATAAAGAGGCAGCCCAGGAGAAGATCAGAGAGTTTCTCCAGCAGGAAGATGTGGATATAGTAGCTGCCGGACCTGCCTTCAATGCCGGCAGATACGGAATGGCCTGCGGAGGTGTGGCTGAAGTAGCTGACGAGCTAGGACTGCCTTTTGTGTCCGGTATCTACCCTGAGAATCCGGGCTATGAGATGTACAAACAATACGGTTATTTTATCGAAACAGGCGATTCAGTTGGCAGTATGAGACAGGGAATATCGGATATGGCTGATTTAATCTTCCGATATTTCGAAACTGATGGCAGTCCGGGCAAACCGAAGGAAGCGGGATACCTGCCCCGGGGTATCAGAAAGAATTTCTTTCGGGAGGAGAGAGGTGCCCGGAGAGCAGTTGATATGCTGGTTAAAAAAATCAATGAAGAGGAGTTTGAAACGGAATATCCAATGCCCAGCTTTGATCGGGTTGAACCCAAGCCGGCTGTGAAAGATCTCGGGGAAGCGCTGGTCGCGGTGGTGACAACCGGAGGGATTGTGCCCAAGGGCAACCCCGACAAGATCGAGGCCTCCAGTGCCTCTAAATTTGGCAAATATAAGCTGAACGGTGTGACTGACCTGACCAGTGAAGAATTTGAGACTGCTCATGGAGGATATGATCCCACCTATGCCAACCAGGATCCGGATAGAGTGCTGCCGATAGATGTTCTGCGGGAACTGGAAGAGGAAGGTAAAATTGGCAAACTGCACGAGTATTATTATGCCACCGTGGGCAATGGTACTTCGGTTTCCAACGCCAAAGCTTTCGGCAAGGCGATAGGCGAGGAACTGGTAAAAGATGGAGTCCAGGCAGTTATCCTGACCTCAACCTGAGGTACTGACACTCGTTGCGGTGCAACGATGGTGAAAGAAATCGAAAAAGCCGGACTGCCTGTAGTTCATGTAGCCTCGATACTGCCCATCTCGAAAACAGTTGGAGCCAACAGAATTGTTCCCGGTAAGGCGATTCCCTTTCCTCTGGGGAACCCGAAGGTCTCTAAAGAGGAAGAGAAGAAGTTGAGAAAAAAGATAGTGGAAAAATCTCTGGAAGCTCTGTCAACCGATATTGAGGATCAGACTGTCTTTAAATGGTGATAGTGATTGAGGTCAAAAGTCAGAAGAGACTGAAAGCGGAAAGGAGGTGATGGGATGGATGATCCCTATGATTTTTTAGTCATAGGTGGAGGCCCGGCCGGACTTTCGTCGGCTATCTATGCCTCCCGTTCCAAGCTGGATACGCTGGTGCTGGAAGGTAACAGCTTGGGCGGTCAGCTGGGCAATTATGAGGACCTGGAAAACTATCCCGGGATGGTGGATATCAATGCCGGGGATTTGCAGGAAAGCCTGCAGGAGCATGCCAGGAAATTCGGGGCTGATCTGGTCAAAGGTCAGGTGGTGGATCTGAATGTCGATGATTTTATCAAAGAGGTAAAAACAAAGGACGGGAATGTATATCGCAGCAAAAGTCTCCTGATTGCCACCGGAGCAGATCCCAGAAAGCTCGGAGTGCCGGGTGAGCAGGAATTCAGCGGCAGAGGTGTTTCTTACTGTGCAACCTGTGATGCTGACTTCTATGTTGATCTGGAGGTGCTGGTTGTTGGTAATGGCAATTCTGCTGTTGAGGAGGCCATTCACCTGACCAATTTTGCCAGCCGGGTGACTCTGGTGGTCATCCATGAGGAAGGCAAGATGGATGCAGAGAAGCTTTTCCAGGAACAGGCCTATGAAAATGATAAAATTGATTTTGAGTGGAACTCTACCTTAGCCCGGGTGGAAGGAGATCAGTTAGTTGAGAGAGCCATACTAAAGAATGTACGCACGGGTAAGGAGAGAGAATTTCCCTGCGACGGCATCTTTATCTTTGTCGGCAGAGTTCCCAGCACGGATTTTCTGGAGGACAGCCCAATTGAGCTCAATGATTCCGGTTATGTGATGACTGATGAGAATATGCAGACAAATATCCAGGGTGTTTATGCAGCCGGTGATGTTCGCCAGAAATCGGTACGTCAGGTTATCACAGCTGCCGGTGACGGGGCTACTGCTGCTGTTCAAAGTCAGAGATATCTGGAAGCAGAAGAACACTGGAGGGACAATGTCCTCGCTACTGATAAACAGGTGATTGTAGTCTTCTGGAATCCTACCCATGATGAGAGCCTGGAGACTCTTCAGCAGCTTGAGGAGCTCGGGGTGGAAGAGGTTGAAGATAAAAAACTGGTAAAAATAGATACCTATCGCAATGAGCTGATAACCGAACGTTATAAAATCAAAGAGATTCCCACGGTACTGACCGTAGAAGACAGCCAGGAGGTCGGCAGAGCAGTAAAACCGACCAGACAGGAACTGAAGCAGCTCATCAACTGAGAGAGAAAATCTATTAATCGGGGGGTATTGTGATATGCTGGAGCTGAATGGAGATAATTTTGAAGAAGAAGTGCTGGAGAGCAAAGGTCTGACTGTAGTTGATTTCTGGAGTGAGAAATGTGATCCCTGTATGGAGTTAAAGCCGGAAATTGAAAAGCTGGCTGAGAATTATGAGGGTAAGGCCAAATTTGCTGAATTAAATCTCAAGGGCAACAGAAGGCTGGCTATGAAGCAGCAGGTTATGGGACTGCCCTCGGTGCTCTTTTACAAAGATGGCGAGAAAGTGGAGCAGCTGAGCGGAGATGATCTGACAGTTGATGAAATTGAGGAAACTTTAAAGGAACTGCTGTAGTTTAGCTGCAGCTTAGAAGAATTGCTGAAGACTGAAAATACAATATTTGTATGGGAACTTACAAACTACCCTGCCGGCAGAGCTGGACCTCTCTGGCAGGGGTTTTCATTTTCTCTGGTTTTCTGTTAGCTGTTGATTTATCAATCATTTCTATTTGCCTGTCATTCTTAACATCGAGAATTCAATTATCAGTTTTTTCCTGCTGAATTTGCATTTTTGGATAAAAAAATAATTTTTTTCTATTCAGAAAAAGGATTATATTAATTAATCTATAATAGTATAATAGGACTAAAATCATGATTACCTAATTTTTTT
>SLJX01000173.1 GCA_007134885.1 Halanaerobiaceae bacterium | reverse complement strand
TGCTTTAGAAGCTGTGTAATCTCCGATGGTGACAGAGGTTTTTGCCGCAATCGAGAAAATAAGGAAGGCAGTCTCTATAATGTGGTTTATGGACGTCCTTCAGCAGTTAATGTAGATCCCATTGAAAAGGAGCCGATGCATCATTTTTATCCCGATACTCAGATATTATGTATAGGTACTGCCGGCTGCAACTTTCGCTGTAAATTCTGCCACAACTGGCATCTTTCCCAGCAGAGTCTGGAAGAACTGGACCGTTATCAGGAACTTACTCCGGAAGGGGCCGTAGAGGAAGCTAAATTCAGAGGAATTCCCTCAATCTCTTTCACCTACAATGAGCCAACCTCCTTCTATGAATACATGTACGACATTGCCGAAATTGCCAAGCAGGAAGATTTAAATGTCATATTCCATACCAATGGTGCCCTGCAGGAAGAGCCTCTCAGAGATCTCCTGCAGCACATGGATGCTGTTACCGTTGATCTCAAAGCTTTTACCGATAATTACTACCGGGAATTATCCCAGGCCAGCCTGGAACCGGTTCTGAATTCTATTAAAATTATCCGGGAAGAAGGCGCCTGGCTGGAGCTGGTAAATCTGGTGCTGCCTGATCATAATGATGACCCGGCGGAAATTCGGGAGATGTGCCAGTGGATCAAAGATGAAGTTGGAGAGCAGACCCCCCTGCATTTCAGTCGATTTTTCCCTTCCTATCAGCTGACAGAGCTTTCTCCCACACCTGTTTCCACTCTGGAAAGAGCTCACGAAATTGCCCGGCAGGAAGGGCTGAAATATGTCTCAATCGGTAATGTCCCCGGCCATATTCACAATTCAACCTTCTGTCCTGAATGCGAAAGTGAGGTTATTGTCCGGCATCATTTTTCCGTACAGAGCATAAATCTGGATGAAGGCAGGTGCCAGAACTGTCAGACAAAAATAGCAGGAGTCTGGCATGAAAATTAAACAGGTTTTTTCCCGAACGGCCAGTCTGAAAACTGTCATCTTTTTGATGGGAGCCGGGGGAATGATTGGCCAGCTGCTTTTGATTCGGGTGCTGCTGATTGTTTTTCTGGGCAATGAACTGACTCTGGCCCTGATAATAGCCAGCTGGCTTCTTTTTGAGTCAGCCGGCGCCTATGCCGGAGGTAAAATTTCATCTCTGACTGATAGAAAAACCTCTATTTTTGCTGGAGTTATGACCTGCTACAGCCTGCTTCTCCCTGTTATGATCCTGCTGGCCCGGGGCCTGGGAAGAGGGCTTTTTGGCCTGCTGCCCGGGGAAACTTTTGGCTTTATAAATATTTTTTTCACTGCTATTCTGACAGTGGGGCCTGTAAGCCTGCTGCACGGCATGCAGTTCCCTCTGGCCTCAGATCTGGTAGCAGCAGACCAGATTAAATTCCCGGTGGGTAGAGTCTATCTGCTGGAAATAACCGGGACAGTTCTGGGAGGTCTCTTTTTTACCTTTTATCTGGTTCCCAGATTCACCTCTCTGCAAATAACCCTGGCTCTAATATCAGCTCATCTTCTGCTGCTCAGTTATTTTTACTTCTATCATTATTCAGGTCCCCGGAGAAAAGTTCTGATAATGGGCTATCTCGCTCTGGCACTGCTGCTGACAGTAAACCTTCCTCTGCTGACAGAAAATCTGCAGCAGATATCTTTAAGCTGGCTCTGGCCGGCCGGTGAAGTGGTGGAATACCACAATTCTCCCTATGGAAATATTTCAGTGCTGGAAAGAGAGGGAGAATACACAATTAATTATGATGGCAGCCCCCTGCTTTCCCTGCCGGTTCCTGATATTGCCGGTCTGCAGGATTACGCTTATCTGGCAGGTGCCGCTCATCCTGATCCTGAAAATGTTCTGGTAATCGGAGGAGGTCTGGGTGGACTGCTGGACTATCTGCTGGACCACCCTCTGGAAAATTTAGTTTATGCCGAACTGGATCCAGATCTGGTTGAAATAACCGCCCGCTATACACCTCCTCAGCTGTCAGATAAGTTTGAGGACCCCCGGCTGAAAATTAAGCACCAGGACGGCCGGATCTATTTAAGCCGAACTCAGAAAAACTTTGATCTGATTATGCTGGGAGAGATGAGCCTTGATACCCTGCAGGCTAATAGATTTTTTACCCGGGAATTTTTTGATCAGGCTGCTGAGAAGCTTGCAGATAGAGGGATGCTGATCTTTACTGCCCCTGGATCCCTGACCTACCTGGGCGGAGAAATGGCCGATCTAAACAGCTCACTTTATCAAACTGCTGATGATGTATTCACTGATGTTATGATGATACCGGGTGAAAAAAACATTTTCATTGCCGGCAATAACATCGACCTGCCTGATGCTCCAATAACCGCCTCCAGACTTGAAGAACGGGGCCTGCTGGAGGGCATGTTCACCACTGCCTACCTGGAGTACCGGTTTGACACCTGGCGAATAACAAATTTTACTAAAATTCTCAGAGAGAGAGAAGTTGAAATTAATCAGGATTTTAGGCCGGCTGCCTTATTCCACGGCCTGCGTTACTGGGGGAGAGCCTTTGCTCCTGAAACAATGAATCTTCTAAGAAGATTGCTAAAACTTCCCGCTGCAGTTTATTTTATTCTGGCCGCCCTTCTCCTGGCTTTTTTCCGCCAGATTTTCTTTGTTTCTCCAGCTGCTGCAGCCAACCGTCTGACCTATGCTATCACCGGCAGCGGGATAACAGCCATGTCCTTTGATCTGCTGACACTTTTCGCCTTTCAAGCTCTTTACGGTTATATTTATCAGCTCAACGGTCTTTTTATCGTGGCCTTTATGGGAGGAATGTTTGCTGGAGGAAGATTTTCTTTAAAAGTTCTGGAAAGCAGGCAAAAGAATTTGTTTTCTCTTTTTCTTAAACTTGAAGTAGCGATAATCTTCCTCCTGCCTTTATTTGGAGTTCTGGTGTATCTCTTAAGAGAAATGATGGGGCTGGTACAGGCTGACAGCCCGAGTCTGATACTGCTGGCAGCCTTTGCTCTTTTTGCTGGAGGAGCTGTGGGAGCCCAGTTTCCTCTAGCTATCAATATATTCGAAGACAAAAAAGGCGAAGGGAATAAAACCACCAATCAATCAGAGGAGAATAACACCAACCATCAATCAAAAGGTAAAAACACAACCGGCCAATCAGCCGGACGATTTTATGCTGCAGATCTGTTGGGTGGCTGGCTGGGAGGACTGACAGTAGGGCTGCTTCTGTTTCCCCTGCTCGGCCTGGCCGCAACCCTGCTTATACTAATGCTTATCAAATTAAGCAGTCTGCTTTTACTGTACTTCTCCCCCGGTTTTATCAGCTAAACCAGCTGCCTATTGCCAGTTGGATCATTAACCCGCAGGAAAAGGGACAGACAAATTATTTCGCAAAAGCTTAATTTTTCTGTCTTACGCGCCAGAAACTTATGTGTGCTGTACTGCAATCTTCGCAATTATCAGATAAAAACCCCCTCAACATTACCAACCATCGGTATTATTTTTCATAATTAGTTCTTAAAGCTGCAAAATGTTGCTTTTTGCTCGCTTTTCATCTTGAAGAAAAATATGAAGCCTCATATTTCAAACTTATCATCTAGAAATGTCGATTTATCAGTGTATTTTACCCAATAAACTTAAGAACTATTAATATTTTCTTCACATTTCCCTGATATAATGTCAGTAAATTAAAATATGAGATTATCTCTACCTAATATGTGATTATCTCTACCAACAGAACAAAAGAAAAATCTCAAATAAAAAAACTGAATAAAAATCCAGGGAGGTAAGTATCTTTGCCTAAAACAAAATTAACCAAAACAAAATCAACCATCATACTTATATTAATTGCTATTTCAATTTCACTAATTACAACTGCAGCAGAAGGAAATCAAGAAGTTCAAGAAGTCATTGTTCTTACCTATCATCACCTGGTAAAGGGTGAACCAGAAAACGGAGCTGAACTAAATTATCAGGATTTTGCCGCTCAAATGGAATATCTGGCAGATAATGATTACCAGGTTTTAAGTGAAGAGGAATTTATTGATTACCATCAGAAAGAGGATTTCCCCGAAAACTCGGTGCTGCTGACCTTTGATGATGGCTACCATTCCTTTCTGGAATATGCCCTGCCTGTACTGGAAAAATATGATTTTCCAGCTGTGGTATTTCCCATTATCAGCAGCATGCCCGGGTTTGAGACCAGGATTATTTTTTCTGAAAGATTATCATTTTCTCAGATGAGAGGTCTCCTCAACAGTGAGCTGGAGGTAACCTTTGGCTCTCACAGCTATGACCTCCACAGATATAAAAATGATGTCCCTCTCATCGAGCAGCAGCCCGATGAAGATAATGATGATTATCACTGCCGGCTGCGCCGGGACCTAAGACTGTCCCGGGACCTTCTAGAAGATCAGCTGGACAGACAACATGAAATAGTTTCTCTGGCCTGGCCTTATGGCTATTCCAGCGATGAAGCCAGAGAAATAGCCCGGGAGCTGGGTTTTGAGCTCCAGTTTAAACTGGGAGATCGACCCTATATTCCCGGTCAGGTTGACTGTCAAATACCAAGATATGGTGTCATCTCAGGAGATTTAAATTGTTTTATTAAACTGCTGGAAAATTAATCCCCCAGACCGTAAACCTGCTCGGGAGCCAGATAACGGGGAAATTTCTCCAGCAAATCTCTGCGAAGAAGATAACAGAAGTGACAGGCATCAGCATAACTCTGTCGGGGCTCAAGGCCGTACTCCCGGGCCAGCTGAGCTGGACCTCCCTCTATTAATGGCCGACAGATGGGATGATTCCGGGCCTGATAGTTAAGCAAAATTTCTGCCAGCGGTTCCTCCGTCATATTGCCAATACTTAAACCCTGGCAGATATGAACATTCCCGTAGGAATCCAGGTGAACCCGGCCCGGATTTTCCAGTTCCTCTGCCGGACATTCCTTAAATACCTGCCAGTCTTTCTGAGGCAGATCTGCTGCAAATTTTTCCACAGCCCGACCCCGCAGCAGGGTGCTGCCTCCTATCACCGGTGCTCCTTTAACTTTTTGATTTTCTTCACTGCCGGTTTCCTCTGTGATCACCGGCTCTTCAATCTCTATTACCTCAGCCGGAATCTTTAATTTTTTTGCAGCCTCCAGGGCCCTCGTGGCAGGGTTGTCGCTTTCTTCTCCATAGTGCAGCGAATCATTGCTTATACTGAGGTCAACAATTTCCAGCTCCTGCAAGGGCTCCAGCCAGATTTCAGCATCCGCTGCTGAAACAGCAAAATAACCGTTGGTCACGATACCAATTTTGAATCCCATTTCTGCTGCCAGCCTGGCAGACCGCAGCATAAGAGGATAATAGAGAAAGGGTTCTCCTCCTTCAAAATATATGATTTCCAGGCTGTCAATTTTTTTAGCTTCCTGCAGGACTTTTTCAATCTGACTGAAGGTAAAGGTCCCCCGGGCCCGGGGGCTGCTGTAGACAAAACAGTGATCACATTCAAAATTACAGCTGTAGGTCAGGAACAGATGAAGGCCGGTAATCATCCTGCTAACCTCCTTATTATCTCGGGAATTGTTATCCCATTAAACTTATTAAACTTATTGATATTTATTGCTATTGAACTCATTAAAACAGATCGTCATTGAACTCAGTATAACAGAAATTGCAAATATTTTCACTATCAACTGCAGTATTCTCCCCCCAATTATCCCTCTAAATTTTTAGTTTTTTTGGTATTATAATAAAAATTTGATAATAAAAAATAAGAATCAAAAATAAGAATCAAAAATAAAAACCGGCAGAGAATAAAAACACTAAAACCTTCTCTGCCAGCTATCAGCAATATTTATCCTCTTTTTTTAAAGTTTGATTAGCTCCTTAATACTTGCTTAGTACCTGTCTGAATTAGCTCTTTACTGCTTAATTAGCTGCCTTAATTTTTGCCTTTCAGCAGTTACTTACTCTTCCTCACCATCTTCAAACTGCTCTTTGAACTCTCCGCAACCCTCCTCTTCCAGCTTTTCAACCGGAATGAAACGCAGGGCTGCAGAGTTAATGCAGTATCTCAAACCGGTTGGCTCTGGTCCATCTTCAAAAACATGGCCCAGATGAGAGTCAGCCTCCCGGCTTTTAACTTCAGTTCTCACCATAAAAAAGCTGCGGTCCTCTTTTTCTACAATGTTTTCTGCAACCAGCGGCCGGGTAAAGCTGGGCCAGCCGGTACCGGAATCAAATTTATCCCGGGAGCTAAAGAGCGGCTCGCCGGAGACAATATCAACATAAATTCCGGCTTCTTTATGATCCCAGAACTCATTATTAAAGGCTGGCTCGGTAGCCCCTTCCTGAGTCACCCGGTACTGCAGCGGAGTTAATTTTTCCCTTAGATCTTGATTTTCTTCTGAGTCAGCAGCAGATTCTTCAGCAGCCGCTGCCCCAAAAAGCTCACAGGCCATTTTTTCCGGGTCAACTCCGTAAAACTCCAGCAGTTTCCTGCCCAGTTCCTCTGTCAATCCCAGCTTATTAATCTCTTCCAGCAGCTGTTCTCTGCTGCCATCGCCATTGATATAACCATTGACTCTGGCAACAGCTGTAGAATCAACAAATTCCTCAAATTCATAGAGCTGCAGATAGTGATTTTTAAAGCTGCTGTTACTCTGAAGATAGTACTTCTGATGATAATCCTCGGCCAGATAGAAGTTATTATATTCCTGAATCTCGGTTTTGATGGTCCGGCCCGAGTCTGCTTCCAGCTCTTCCTTAACCTCCAGGGCAGTCTCCCGCTGTTCTTCATCTTGATAAAACAGCATGGATTGATACTGCCGGGAAAATGGCTGGCTGTAAGGGTTATG
>SLJX01000181.1 GCA_007134885.1 Halanaerobiaceae bacterium | reverse complement strand
TAATTGATTGGCTTTAGATTACTATAATTATAATCACTAACCAATTCGTGAACCAATTCGTTCCTGATTAAATCAGGCCCTCTTCCTCCAGAAATTCGACTGCAGCTTCCTCGGGCTCATAGCCCTCAACGTCCACCAGGGCATTCAATCTCTGCATGGTTTCATCATCCAGAAGCTGGGACAAAGGCTTTAAAATTTCCTCTATTTCCGGATAATCCTCCAGAGTTTCTTCTCTGATTACCGGCGCAGCATTATAAACAGGATGAAATTCCCTGTCATCTACCAGATTAACCAGGTCAAATCCTTCAATTCTACCATCGGTGGCAAAGCCCATGGCCAGAGCCACATCTCCATCTCTCAGTGCCCCGTAGGTAATTCCGAGATCCATAATCTGAACTCCATCAAAATGGAAATCATAATGTTCGGTAAGCCCTGGATAGCCATCTTCTCTAACTGAATATTCATGATCACTGGCAAAAATCCACTGACCGGGATCAGGTGCTTCCACGCCTTCGTTTATGGCCTCAGCCAGATCACTGATGGTCTCGATGCCAAGCTCATCGGCATCTTCCTGCCTCATCATTACAGTATAGGTGTTATTCAAAGGAGCATAATCCAGCCAGATCAGCTGATTTCTCTCATAATCCTCTTCTTTTACAACCTGAAAGGCCCTTTCCGGTTCTGTAATTGGCTCTTCAAAACCCAGATGAGTTATCAGGGCTGTACCGGTATATTCCCAGCAGAGGTCAACATCTCCCATTTCCTGAGCGTCTCTCAATACAACCGTACCTCCAAGATTGGTTTCGTCTTCTACCGGAATGTTATTTGCCTCTAACAGATTCAGGGTGAGATGGCCGAGAATGAGCTGTTCGGTAAATTCTTTGGAACCAACAGTAACAGGATCTTCTGCCAGAGCCTGATAACCCTAGCCCAGTACAATTGCCAGAACAAGTAGTGCTGTCAGCAGGATTACTGATTTCCCCTTAAAAATCTTCCGCATTGATAACCCTCCTCATGGAATTTTAGATCTCAGAAATAATTAAAATCAAAGTAATTTAAAAACTGTTCCAAAGTGATTAAAAATGCTCTAAAGTGATCAAAAATGCCCAAAATGCTCCAAAGTGATAAAAAATTATCCAAAGTGATTTAAATCTGCTCAGGCTTCTCCGGATTTCGCTCAGACTTATCTACATTTCTATTTGCTCAGACTTTTCCACATTTCCAGTCATTACTACTCATATCATATAATTAAATATCTTCTGAAAAATTCCTGCAAAACGGCTGTTTGGCGATCAAGGATCGAGTAATTTGCAGAATAAGCAGAAAGCCAAATTCCCGTATGAATCTTGCGGCAGTATTAACTTTAGCTGGCATATACCTCTGAAGGCGGCATAAATTAGAGGGGTTGACAGTCTTGAAAAGACTTATCTCTCTGGCAAAGTCAGAGCTGCAAAACAGAGCCCGGCCTAACCCTTTTTGGTGGAAAACAATTATAAATACAAAAAAGATGGAGAACACAATTTAATGACATCACCCTCAAAGAAGGCCGTTGTGCTATCCATCCCGGTAAATATTTGTATTAATAAGTTGAAGGGTGTACAAAATTAAGATTCTAACAGGAAAACCCCTTCTCAGTTTTTTAAAACAATGATAGTATTACAAGAACGACAGGCAGCTGCTATTTCTGACGGTATCCGGAAAAGGCAGCTACCAGCAGCAAGAAGGAAAGTCCAATCAGAGCTCCCGCCCAGCGGGGCAGCCTGAAAGTATCCTCCTCTTCCTCGGTATAAAGGGCACGATGGCCGTAGTTGTCACGGGCTTCAATCTTATCCCACTCCATTCCTTCGGGAAGTTCCAGGGCCCCCTGACGGTCAGTTCTGCCTTCATATTGCAGCTCACCCTCATGGTAAACTAATATATCGACCTGGATGGCCGGAGTGCCGTCATCAAAACTGGCACTGACCTTTCCCTCTGTCACTCCCTCTATCAGCAGTTCATGGGCCTGAACCGGAGCAGAACCAGAGAACAGCACCAGGATCGCTGTCAGGGCCAGTATTAAAAGCAGGAGCAGTCCGGGAAATATACCTGCAGCTGATCTTTTTAAACTTTTAATTTGCAGAGTAATAATCCTTGTTGTTACCTGACTGACATTCTTAGCTGTTACCTGACTGACATTCTTAAAAAAATTCAGGATATAATTAACTCGAAGCTTTAGTAAAAGCTTCATAATATATTTAAACAAGATCCTGTATTTCTTCATAGATAAATACCCTCTTTCCTTTCATCAGAATTATGACAACCGCAGCTGTTAAAAGCCCTTCTGCCAGAATAATCGGCAGATGAACGGCAGTCAGAGATAAACCGACTCCGGCAGGAAACCCGGAATAGTAGAGAGCCAGAGAGGCTCCTGCAATTTTGACCAGAGTGGCAGCTGCAACCGCTAAAAAGGCCAGATATTTATGCCAGGACTGCCTGAAGAGCTGACTTCTTCTGAGCTGAAAGAGATAGTGAGCTGTCAGGGCAGCCAGGGCAAAATTTGCAGCATTCATTCCCAGGGTTGAAAAACCGCCATGGTTGAAAAGCAGAAGCTGCATGATCAAAGAAACTATCACCGCCAGTACAGAGAGGGGACCCAGCAAAATACCTGCCAGTCCCACAAAGGAAAAATGTACGGTGGTCGGGCCCACAGGTATGTTAAGCAGCGATGAAATAAAAAGAGCTGCGGTGACCATACTGATCCGGGGCACCAGGGCAGAAAAATTTTCCCGGTCCTGGCTGTTTTTCAAACTGTAGACTGCCAGAGCTGCCGAAAGAGCAAAACCGGCAGCTACTACTTCAGGTTCAAGCAAGCCATCTGCAATATGCATAATATCTCCTCATTTTGATAAATGTTTTTTATTCTTAATTTCGCCAGGTTATTTACTTGCACCAGGCTATTTACTTGTTGACATAAATAGTTGACATAAATCGTTGATATAAATCAAAATCAATCTGTTACAGTCAGCAGCACTGAGTAAAATTATCACCAATTTTTAAAAACAGCTGCTTGAAGCAGGTTTTTGCCGAAGAGTAAAAACTCAGCTTGAGATCAGTTAAAGCAGTTTTATAACACCAATTTTGATATAGTGTTACCGTGCTACTATATTTATTTCTGTATCAAATTAATAATTCCTTTTATTTTATTAATTTTTTTAGGGGTTGAGGCAGGATTTTATCTCCTGAAAAAAGAAGAGTAATATAGCACGAAAATAATTTTGATGCTATTATCTCAACATAACATCATCAAATTTTTCAGGAGGCTAATTAAATGACAAAATCCCAAGTAAAATTACAGCAAAAAATCACCCGGAGCCTGATAATACTTACATTAAGTGCTGTCCTGCTGCTGGCTGGAGGCCTGATAACTGTCAACAGTGTTTCTGCCCATTATCTCTGGATTGAAACACCCTTAACTGTCGAGACAGGAGAGGAGGCTGGTTTTGAAATTTACTGGGGACATCTGGATGATGACCCTGCCGATATGACAACCACAGGAGTTTCAGTTTATCTGCAATCTCCGGCTGGACTGGTTTCCGAACTGGATTATCAAAACAGGGATATTTTTCTGGAGGGTAAATTTTATTCCCGGCAATCCGGGGTTCAGCAGCTGATTGTGCGTAGACCTGCCGGTGTTTATCAGCTGTCCCTGAATCAGTTCACCGCCAGATCTCTCACTCTTGCGGCAGAGGACGGGGAAGAAATGAGCAGCCCTGAAGATCCTGTACCCCCAGCCGGTCTGCCTCTGGAAATCAATCCTGCCGGATCCCCTGCTGATATTGCAGAAAAGGACAGCATCGAATTCATCCTGACCTATCTTGGTAATCCTCTAACAGATACCGATGTGATTTTGCTGACCCGGGAAAGTTATGATTCTCCGGAAACTTTTCTGACCGATCAGGAGGGTCGATTTGAGGCTGATGTTCCAGAGCAAGAGGCTTTAATGCTGACTGTCAGCCACATTATCCCGGCTGAAGGAGAACATAATGGCTATGAATATGATCAGATTCAGCTTAATCATACATTTTTCTTAAATAGATAAAACAGGTTTCTTAAATTGGTAAAGCAGGTTTCTTAAATAGATAAAACAGGACCTCTCCTTCCAGGTGGAATTCAGTCAGAAGAATAATTCCAAAAGAGTTATTATAATGAAGAATCATTACAATACCGAGTTGCCAGCAGAGGTGAATAATAATATGTTAAAGTGGGAAGATTTTGAGAAGGTTGAAATGCGGGTAGGCACAGTAATTCGGGTGGAAGATTTTCCTGAAGCCCGCAATGAGGCCTATAAACTCTGGATTGATTTTGGTGACCTGGGCGAAAAAAAATCCAGCGCTCAGATCACCGACCTCTACAGTAAAGAGGATCTTGAAGGCAGACAGGTCATTGCGGTAGTAAATTTCCCGCCCAAGCAGATAGCCAATTTTCTCTCTGAGTGCCTGGTATTAGGGGTTGTTGGTGCTGATGAAGGAGTTATTCTCCTCCAGCCAGAACGGGAAGTGGAGAACGGTCTCAGAATAATGTGACTTTCAGCAGCCTGAGGCAGCCTGATATAGAACCGGGCTGCTGTGATAAGAGCTGCAAATCTGCCTGAGTCATAGCTTAAAATTTACCAGCAATATAAAAAACCGGGGGTCAGACTGCCGGATTTTTCCAGGCAGAACCCCCGGTCTCAAACGGGATGATTGTGAAGCTATATTATTTTTACTGCTCTGTTCTAATTATTTTCACTGCTCTACTCTGACTATATCATCAACCAGCTGCAGCCAGGTGTTGGCTCCATAGGGATGGTTGCGGAAGCCCTCAAACCAGGGTTGAATCAGCGCAACGGATTCCTGATAGGCTATGAAGGCTTTGGGATGCTCTTCCAGCAGAATCTGTTGAACTTCCTGATAGTTTTCTATCGATTCCTGACTGTTGGGATCCAATGCCCGACCACGTTCCAGCAGTTCATCAACCCGTTCATTTGAGAAGTTAACCATGTTCATGGTGCCCTGGGAATGAAACTGCCGGTAGGAGGCTCGATCGGGGTCGACCTGCCCGGTCCAGCCCAGGATAAATAAATCGTATTCATTGGTGCCGAGTATTCTATCGAGAAAAGCTCCCCATTCTTCCACGTTTACATCAACTTCAATTCCAATCTGCCCCAGCTCATAGGCCACAATTTCTGCGATTTCCATATTTACCGGGTCTTCATGAACATATAATTGAAGGGTTAGTTCTTCCAGACCGGACTCTGCAAAATATTCCCGGGCCAGATCAGGATCATATTCGGGATAGTCAATATCCGGATTGAAATGAGGCATTTCGGGGATTATCTGGCTTTTACCGGGGCTGCCTATTCCCCGCTGAACATGCTCAACTATAGCCTCACGATTTACCGCATGGGTAATAGCCAGGCGCAGATCCAAACTGGCCATTGCTTCGGGGTTAAATTCAGAAGCCAGATTCATGCCGAGATAATCATAACCGGTTCCGGTGGTGCGGTCAACCACAACATCAGGATCTTCCTCCAGCCTGGCCAGTTCTTCGGGGACAACTCCGCCCTGGTACATATCAATTTCACCGGCTTCAAAGGCCAGGAGCCGGGAAGAATCTTCGGGGATGGGTCTAAAATCAACAACTTCAAAGTTGGGCTCTCCTCCCCAGTAATCATCAAAAGCCGTCAGAATATGATAGTCATCGTCAGCCCATTCTTCATGGACATAGGGGCCGGTGCCGATTGGAGCCTGACGGAATTCTTCATGGCCGACTTCTTCATGATAATCATAGGGCACTATTCCAATTCGAGCCATGTTATTGATCAAGAAAGTATAGGGCTCGCTGAGATGGAAAATAATATGATAATCATCGATTATTTCAATCTCTTCAATGGCGGCATAAAGATCGCGGTTGGCGGCTGGATTGTCTTCATCCAGAACCCACTCGTAAGTATAACTGACATCTTCTGCCACAAATTCCCGACCGTGATGCCATAAAACTCCTTCTCTCAGCTCCATTTCAATCTGCATAGCATCCTCACTGATTTCCCAGTCCACAGCCAGATTAGGTGACAGGCTGAGGTCATGTTCAATAAACACCAGGGGCTCACTGATCATATTAATTCTTTCAAAGGCGTAGACATCGACATCAACCAGAGTATGAAGTCCGGGAGCATCAGCCTGCTGACCGATGACCACTCTGTCTTCTGCCGATACGGTTAGTGCTCCGACAAAGACAAAAACCAGCATTAGCATCAGGATCACAGAACTTCTGAGACCAAAACTGCTTTCCACTGCTCTCTTCTCTCTTTCAGGGGTTAATTTGCTTAGAAAATTCACAACTACTACCTCCTTAATTTTTTGATGAAAATTAAATTTTGTGAAAATTATTATAGCATAATTAAAATAATCTGTCAATATTCGACACAATGAATAAAGAGTTCATGCCAGTTAAATTCTATCTCTACTTAGAAGCTATAAACATTTAAAAATAATAATTATGAATCATCTTTCTGGTCAGCAGTCTTATTCTTCAGTTTCTCAATCAAGCTCTTTACCCGCTTCTCTGCCCGGGCGGTTTCCTGACGGTCAAATTCTATGCTGATCTTCAAGATACTTCCCTCACCGGCTTCAGCAGGCAGCAGACTAACAGGCATAATAACTTCTTCCTCCTCACCGTTCCTGACCAGCAGAACAGCTTTATCTTCTTCAATTCGATCAACTGTGACTTTGATATCGCACATAATGACCTCTCCTTAAAATATTTCAAAGAGTGATGTCAGCTTTGATATCTTCAAAGGTTGCCGGGCCGATGCCGGGAACT
>SLJX01000073.1 GCA_007134885.1 Halanaerobiaceae bacterium | reverse complement strand
GGCATGACAATAACTGGAATGCCGGGGTCTGGCATAACGGCACTATGCTGTCAATTATCTCAGGATACAGACAGGGGCTGACGGAGGCGGACTGAGGCAGAAAAATGTCTTATTTTATATCGATAAAATGCTGATAGCCATTGGACCTTCCTCTTCTTACCATTATACTTTCCTTTTCTTTCGAAAATAGCGGAAAGCTATCAGGTTTATACTGGCAAAAGGCTGATGGCTGTTAGACCTTCCTCTTCTTTCGGAAATAGCGGAAGGCGATCAGATTGAGAACAATCCCGTAGACCCAGCCCCAGAAAATATACTGATTATAGCTCAAAAACATCATCTCATCGCCGCGGATAATGCTGCTGATGGCCTTGGCCGGGAAAAATCCCGGGGCGAAGGCGAAGAAGAGCTCCTTGAAATCAGTAAAGAACAGGGCGATGATGGGAAAAAATAACAGGGTGCCGAAGCCCTTGAAAATGGCGAAACCTTCAATCTTATTGCTGGCAAAAATGTTGATGAAGAGGCCGGTCATAGGTGCGGCCAGCGATGCCAGCACCGCGATTGAAATTACCCTTCCCGTTCCCAGATCGGCGATAGCGGAAAAGAGAATGACAAAGAGGCAGGCCAGGATGGTGCAGATAAAGATCATGATTATCCGAAAAGAAAAGTATTTGTTTAGCCCCAGGGGAGTTACTTTTACCGCGGGTAGAACATTATCATCCCGGTCATCGAGGATGGCAAATCCCATCAGGATCCCAAATATCAGCGGCATCATCAGGGTCAGCATTACCAGAATCAGATCGGCATAGAGGGCGATGACTAGACCGGTATTTTCTTCAATATAGGGCAGGAGATAGCGGCCGATGAGCCCGAAGATCAGAGGATAGGCGACCATAACCCTGGTCAGGGGTTCCCGGACCCATCTTTTAAATTCACTGGTAACAAAGATTAAATAAAGGCTCAAAGCTGAGGAACTGCCGTTTCCTCCACCAGCTGGGCCGCCTGACAGGTTTCCCTTAGGATTATTATTTGAGTTTCCGCCTGGGTTGCCAATCAGATTATTGTCCTGATTACTGGCCTGCTTTTCAGCAGGGCTGCCGGCTCTACTGTCAGTTAATTTGCCCTTTGGTTTTTTGTTCATTTTAAGCACCACTTTCCCGGGCGGCAAAGTTTTTGAATCCGGTAAAGACAAAATAGGCCAGGACCAGGGAGCCGACAATCAAATAGAGCACCGAGAAGAGGAGCTCCCCTCTGCCGGCAGTACCGGTGACGCCCTCAATCACCACAGCCGAGGCCTTGGTGGGAACTAGATAGACCAGATTGCTGATGATTTCGCCGGTGAAGACTCCCAGGTATTCCAGCATCACCGGCAGCATCATAACGAGAAAATACTTCATCATCCCGATGAGAAGCTCGGTGAAGCTCTGACAGCGGTAGATAATCAGAAAACCGACCAGCGAATGGAAGATACCGATCAGGATAATGGCTCCCAGCAGACCGGCGGTATTGAGGCTGATTTCGGTAAAGATCAGAGCATAGATATATACCAGCAGAATGGTAATCAGATTGGAAATGAGATTGCCCGCTGTTTTGGCCGAGATGAACTCAGCGCGGGAGATGGGCGCCACGAAGAGGGATTTTAAAACCCCCTCCTGTTTTTCGAAGAAGATGGTGACCCCGATCAGCACGATTGACATCGAGACTATGTCAAATAAGACAACCAGGGTGAAGAAAAAAGTGATATCACCGGTCTCCAGCAGGTGGAGGGCTCCAATCCAGAAAAAGGCTACCACAATGCTGGCGGTGATAATGTGGTATTTCTGCAGCCGCTGCAGCTCGCCCAGCAGCAGGGAGCGGAAGTTAATCATTGAGCCCACCTGCCTCCTGGCCCTGGTGGCGGTTATCAGGGCGATGGAGATTGGACTCTTCCATCCCGGTGACTTCAATAAAGATATCGTCCAGAGTCATTTCCTGGCTGTGCATGGTGATAATTCTCTTATTTTTGATCAGATCGAAAAACTCCTGATTTTCCCCCAGAGTATCGAGCTCAAAGCTGGCTTCCCTGATTCCGGAATTATCGCTGTACTCAACCTTGAGGCGGCGCTGGCCGTACTCCAGCTTGAGGTCTTTGGGGGTATTGATCTCGGCGATTTTCCCGTCGACCATAAAGGCGATTTCATCGCAGAGCTCCTCAACATCGTTCATCAGATGGGTGGAAAGCAGCACGGTGCCGCCCTCTTCCTGGAATTCCCGGATGATATCCTTGATGATGCGGGCGTTTTTGGGATCCAGCCCGGCGGTGGGTTCATCTAGGAAAAGCATCCGGGGACGGTTGAGCAGGGACCGGATGAAATTGAGCCGGACCTTCATGCCCCGGGAATATTCGCCGACCTTCTTATCGCGGTCGGGAGCCAGCCCCAGCCGTTCCATCAGGGCATCACTGTCGGCGGTTTCCCGGTAGAGCTTCTTGAAAAACTCCAGATTTTCTGCGGCGGTCAGCTTGGAGAAGTGGACCGGCATTTCAAAGCCGACGCCGATTTCCTGATAAAAATCCCGGCCGTAATCCAGCAGGGGTTTTTCCCGGTAAAAGACCTGGCCCTGAAAACCCTCCAGCAGTTTGACCAGAATTTTCTGGGTGGTACTTTTGCCCACTCCGCTGGGACCCAGCAGCCCGAAAATCTGGCCTTCTTCAATGGTGAAATCGAGACCCTTGAGAGTATCCTCGTCGTTATGGGGGTATCTGTAGAATAGACCTTTTACTTTAAACATGAATTTCTTCCTCGCTTTCCCTGACAGAGATAGCGGATGGGCTATCTGCTGATGTTATATTCAACCCTTAGTGAGAGCAATTCTTTCAGAGCTGGCGATTAGGTAACTGATGGTCTATCTGCTGATTGTTTTTTTACTTTTACCGGGAGCAATTCTCTCCCAGTTGGGATTAAGTAACTGATGGTCTATCTGCTGATGTTTTTTGACTCTTACTGGGAGCAACTCTTTCCAACTGGGGATTAGATAGCTGTTGGGCTATCTCCTGATACCGTTTTCAATAATATAGAGAGCCTGATCAACCCTGGCCAGATAATCCTCCATATTTTCCAGAGGTTTCTCCCGGCCGGTTCCGGCCAGATACTGTTCTATCAGGTAAATATTGAGAGTCTTCAGCACCCCGGCCAGCAGCTCCACCTCAACCTGGCTGTCAATTTCCTCTCTTTCCAGACCGCGATTGATGATCATCTTATAAAAATCAACTGCCTCTTTATTACCAGCTTCATACACCTGCTGCTGCAGTTCCCGGTCTTCCTTTAAAAAGTTATTGCTGACTGCGGCCAGGCGGGGGTTATGCTCGACAAACTCCACCGCTATTTTATACAGCTGGTGAAGCAGGGTAAAGGTATCGGAATCTTCCATTTCCGAGAGCCGGGTTTTGATGAAATTTATCTTTCTTTCGGTGATTTTTTTGAGCAGATAGATATAAAGGTCCTCCAGGTCGGTGAAATACTGATAGAAACTGCCCCGGGGAATTTCCGCTTTTTCGATGATGCCGGCCACACTGGCCTCGGCAAAGGAATTGGCCGCAAACTCCTCCAGAGCGGCGGCAATGATTTTATCCTGTTTTTTTTCGTCCAGATTAAAAAAGGTCGGGTTGGGCATCTCCGGTTCATCCTTCCGATATATCATTCTTGGGTATATCCTCATCCAGATCTATTATCATCCTGGAGTATCAGAGGATGAGTTTTGGGATGACAGCAGATAATCTTGCTGGAGTATCAGCAGAAAAATTTTAGGTGACAGCAGATAACTTTACTGTAACATCAGCAGATAACTTTACTGTAACATCAGCAAAAAATATGGGGTGACAGTGGTGTCACTTAAAAGACAAAAAATATTCAGAGTACAGGCCGGGTAAAAGGTTGCAGGGAATTGGGTATTAGGTCATTAAGGATAAGAACATATGGTTAAAGGCCTTAGTTTTAAGTGTATATAAATATAAGAGTAAAGGCCCAAAATAGCAAAGACCCAAAACAGCAAAGACCCAAAACAGCAAAGGCCCAAAATAGAAAAGATCCAAAGGAATAAAGGTCCAAAAGAGTAAAGGCCCAATATGACACTACTGTCATGTTAGCTTAATTATACTTAAAAGCAGCAGTTTTGTCAAGGGGTGAGAGTAATGTCACAAGATCTATGAAAAACCGAGGGAGTATTAGAATGAGAAGCCGGCATAGTAATTGGCAGGGCTGGTCAGGCAGAATGAAACCTGGCAAAGAAACACCAGATTGAAACCAGATTGAAAACATAAAAATTAACTTGATAATTATTGGATAAAAGAGTATAGTTAACTATAAATATAAACAAATTCAAAAATTTATAATTCTATTTTTCCTTTTTGGGAGGTCCTGGGAGGTCAACAATGAAAGAAACAAATAACATGAAAGAAGCAAATAACAAGAAAGAGACAAACAACAAGAAAGAGACAAACAACAAGAAAGAGACAAACAACAAGAAAGAAGTAAATAACAAGAAAGAAACAAATAATAAGCTTTTACCAATTAATGAAAATCAACCTCAGGGGCTGCTGGTGGCAATCGGGGGGAAAGAAGACAAGGAAGAAGTTCTGGAGATTCTTACTACCCTGATCTCGCTTGTCAATTCTGAGACTCCGAAAATTGAAGTCATAACAACAGCCACAAATTATCCTGAAGTGGCCGGACGGGAGTATATTGCTGCTTTTTCCCGAGGTGGCGAGAACTCTGTTAGCATTCTCAATATTGATACCAGAGAAGCTGCCAATGATGCTGGACTGCTGGGGCGCATTATTGCTGCCGATATCATATTTTTTACCGGAGGAGATCAGTTGAGAATAACCAGTATTCTGGCTGGCTCACTGTTAATGGAGGAAATTAAACGGAGATATCTGGAAGAGCACTGCATCATAGCCGGCACCAGTGCTGGTGCGGCAGCTATGTCCAGGACTATGATCTACGGGGGAGCAGGCAATGAAACTCACCAGAAGGGCACAGTCCATGTTGGAGATGGCATCGGCTTAATAGATAATGTGGTTATTGATACCCATTTCCTGGAAAGAGGCAGGTTCAGCAGGTTGATGCAGATTCTAAGCATGAATCCTGTTAATGTTGGTATAGGCCTGGGCGAAGATGCCGGGATTATCATAGAAGGAGGTCACATCATCAGAGCTATCGGAACCGGTATGATTGTCATTCTGGACGGTCAGAATTTAATGTATTCGAATGTGGCCGATATTAAATTTGATGAAGCAATTGCCATGGAAAATTTAATCATCCATACGATTGTTGAGGGTCATGGCTTTGATTTAAAGGGAAGAAAATATTTGCGGCCTGGGGATTTAAGCAATCTCTCTGTGTCGTCCTGGTGAGGGATTAAAAATGAAAATACTGGAAATAAGAGCTCTGCGAGGTCCGAATTTATACAGTCTTCGGCCGGTAATCTTAATGAAACTGGATATCGGCAGTCTGGAAGAAAAACCGACAGATTTAGTCTCTGGTTTCAAAACCAGGCTAGAAGAGATAATGCCAACTCTCCATGAACATCATTGCTCCCCGGGGAGGCCGGGCGGCTTTTTTGAGCGGGTGGAGCGGGGAACCTGGGCCAGTCATGTAGTGGAACATATCGCTATTGAGCTCCAGTGTCTGGCTGAGAATGAGGTCTCTTTTGGAAAAACCTTCAGCACTGAAGAAGATACTATTTATAATACTGTTTACAGCTATGTCGATGAAAACGTCGGTTTAAAAGCCGGGGAGTTTGCAGTGGCCATTGTGGAAAAATTATTTCAGGGGGAAACTCCTGAGATAGAGCCGTTGATCTATCAATTAAAAAAGATAAGGGATGCCAGTTTGCTGGGTCCGTCGACAGAGGCTATTGTTAAGGAAGCTGAACGGAGAGGCATTCCCCATATCAGATTGAATGAGCACAGCTATGTACAGTTAGGTCACGGCCGCTATCAACGGCGAATTCAAGCAACTCTGATGGACAGCACCTCAGCTTTAGGGGTAGAAATTGCTGATGATAAAGAGTATACCAAAAAGCTATTAGGTAATATGGGGATTCCTGTGCCGGAAGGTATATCAGCAGATGATCCTGACGAAGCCCTGGCAGCGGCAGCTCAACTGGGCTATCCGGTAGTAGTCAAGCCTCTGGTCGGCAATCACGGCCGGGGCATAACTATCAATGTTCAGGATGAAGAAGAACTGGCAGCAGCCTATCACAGGGCTAAGAAGGTATGCGATGGTGTTTTAGTAGAAAAGCTGCTGAGGGGTTCAGATTTTCGCATTCTGGTGGTCAACGGCAAATTTGCTGCAGCAGCTCTGAGGGAGCCGGCCTTCATAATCGGGGATGGTAGTTCTCCAGTTCAGGAGCTGATTGCTAAGGTCAATCAGGACCCTCAGCGGGGCATCGGTCATGAAAAAAATCTGACTCAGATAACTGTTGATGCTATGACAGAAAGGATTCTGACAGTTAAGGATTTATCCCTCAAATCTGTTTTGCCGGCAGGAGAGAAGCTTCACCTTAAATCAACAGCCAATCTCAGCACAGGGGGAACTGCTTTAAATGTGACCGAGAATGTTCATCCCCTGGTTAAGTTCATGGCTGAGAGAATATCGAGAATTATTGGTCTCGATGTAATCGGAATCGATATTATCGCTCCTACCCTGCAGGAGCCTCTGCAGAAAAATAGCGGAGGAGTCGTTGAGGTTAATGCAGCTCCAGGGTTCCGGATGCATCTTAATCCCACTGAGGGTGAACCCATTAACGTTGCGGTTCCGGTGGTCGATATGCTTTTTCCCCCTGATTCCAGTCAGCCTGTGCCCATAGTTGCTGTTACCGGCACCAACGGCAAAACCACCACTGTCAGGCTGATCTCTC
>SLJX01000020.1 GCA_007134885.1 Halanaerobiaceae bacterium | reverse complement strand
GCTTTGCTTCTGGGTCTCCTGGCCGGTATTCTTGACCTGTTACCGGTGGTGGGGCCGGGGGGAATTCTCTGGCCGCTGATGGCGCTCAATTTATTGATTAACCCTCTCTATTCCCTGATATTACTGATAGTTTATTTCATAGTCCAGAGCTTTAGGCCCTTCCTGGAGGCCAGGGTTTTGGCCACCAATATCGGGGTCCATCCCCTGATTTTGCTGCTGGGTCTCTTTTTGGGCTGGAGTCTTTATGGTTTTAAAGGAATTATCCTGGCACCCCTCTCAATTATTGTTTTTAAAGTACTGATATTAGCTGATCTGATTTAGTACTGATATTAACTGGTTTGAATTAGGAAAAATATTAGCTGACTTGTTTAAGTATCGATATCAGCTGGGCTGGAGTCTCAATAACAAAATCTGCAAGTTCTTTCAGATCATCTTGAGAACCAATTCCACAGAGAACAGCTATTTTTAGACCTACACCAGCATTGATGGCTGTGTTCATATCAGTTAGAGTATCACCGACGAAAGCTACCTCCTGAGGAGAAAGCTGACAGCAATCGCAAAATTTTTCAACTACTCTGGGGTGAGGTTTGGGGGGACAGTCATCATCTCCACAGCCAATAAAATCAAAGTAATTTTGAATTTCTAACTGTTTCACCATGTCCTCTGTTGATTGCCGGTTATCTGCTGTGGCTATTCCCAGCTGAAGATTCATGTTTTTTAACTCCTGGAAAATTTTAGGGAGATCTGCTGTAGGTTTCAGATCATTATCAAGCTGGCGGGCACTAATTTTTGTCAGGCTTATAATCCTTTCGACCAAATTTTCTTTATCTCTGCAATCTACCAGATTATTTTGCTGAAGGTATTCAGCTACCTGATAGGTGGCTTCGGTCATATTGGAATTTGCCAGTTTCCCTTCAGGGTCAATTTTTTTCTCCTCAACATCTATTCCCAGATATCTTAAACAGGACTGCTTTGCTTGTTCTCTGTTGTTGATTATACGGTCTTTTTCAACTATTTCAGCGATGACATGTTCTGTAGTTTTTTCAATTATCGGTATCCAAAGAGCATTGAAGTCCAGAAGAGTGCCATCCTTGTCAAATAAGACTCCTTTGATTTTTGTCATAATAAACTCTCCCTGTTATTTTGCTATTTTTATCAGCTTTTCTTTGAATATTATTTCATTCTTATTTTATTATTTTTTCACTCTTATAAAACTACATCTTTCCTGGCCGTTTAGAGTCTGCTATGGTTTTTGTAATTTGTGTCAGGACTTGCAATTTATCCTGTGATAGCATATAATGTATTTCAAATGATAACATTTATTTTTAAAAAAATAAAGTCCAGGGTGTTATTTTTAAATAAAACCCAGAAAATTACAAACTGAAAATTATCCGGGAATTTTTGTCAGAGAGCCATCCCCGAGCCCTGCTTTCCAATTCTGCCTCCTCACCACCAAAAATGGGAAAGCAGGGTTTTTTTATATTTGCATTGATATTATATATATGTTATTCTTTTTTTACTGCTTATAGACTGACCGGTCAGTTTAAATAAAATTAAAAAATTTTTGGGGAGTTGAGCCAGTGTGGTAAGGGAACAAACTAAAGCTGAGATAATTGAAGCCACCAGAGAACTTTTTTGTCACAAAGGTTTTCATGAAACCAGGATGGATGATATCGTAGAAGCTTCAAATACCAGCAAGGGTACCCTGTACTACTACTTTGATAACAAACAGGAACTATTTGAGACCATGATTAACAGTGTAATCAGCAGGCTGTATCAGGAAATTGCTAAAATTACCGAAAAGAATCTAAAAGTAAGAGAAAAGCTGGCAGAAATAATTGCTGCCATAGCAGAATTTTATCAGGAAAATTTTGAATTTACCTATGCAACTTTTATGCAGACTGGATCCCCGGATCCGGAGTTTGAAAACCAGCTCTGGATCTGGCAGAATAAATTTCTGGATAAGACTGAAGAAGTAATAATTGAAGGGATTGAAAAGGGGTTTCTTCAGGAAAAGGATTCCAAATTAATGGCCCGCAGTTTTTTAGGGCTGACCAGCTTTTTTGGGCCCTCTACTATTGAAGATAGCTATGAACTTGAAACGCTGGTTGATTTTGTCCTTGATCTCTATCTAAAGGGGGTAGAAACTCGAAATGACAGTAAAAGCAAGCTGCCTGAAAGTTAAACCGGCAGATATCATTATAATTGCACTATTGTTAACCGGACTGCTGCTGGCTGCCGGACCGCTGGTGGAAACAGCAGCAGGTCGGGAGCTGACCCTGGCTGAAAGCATTGATATTGCTCTGGAGAATAATTTAGGATTAAAAGCTTCGCAGGAAGAACTGAGGGCATTGAAACCCACGGTTGATATGGCTGAAGCAGCCAGGTACCCAAATATTTCTTTATCGACCAGCTATGTCAGAATGGGCGGCGATGCCGAGGAAATTGAATTTGATGTGGGAATTGACTGGATTGATGATATTCTCAATGAAATTTTTGCTGAAGCTTTTGAACCGCCTGACAGTATTTTTCAGACCGAAGTCACCCTGCAGCAGCCGATATTCACTTTCGGGCGGATAAGCAGTGGAATTGAACAGGCCGAGGCTGCCTATCAGGCAGGGGAGGCTGGTTTCAGCAGTGATAGACAGGAACTGATTCACGAGGTTGTTACCAACTATCATGATGTTATTTTATCCCGAGAAATGGTTGATTTTCAGCGGGATGTCAGGGAACAGGTTCAGGCTCACAAAGAAGTTGTCAGGGCTAATCTGGAGGCCGGCCTGGTGACAGAACTCGATCTTCATGAAGCCCGGGTGGCTCTTTCTGAAGTGGAGCAGGAGCTGATGGAGGCCAGAAGTGGGCTGGAGCTGGCCCGGGAGGGTTTTCGCAGCCTGCTGGGACTGGAAAGAGGCACCAGAATTACCCTGGCAGACAGCGGAGAGGAGCTGCTGGGCGAGCTGGAAGAGAGGGCAGTCAAACTGGCAGGAGCTGAAGATTATCTCGATCTTTCTGATAATCCCAATCTGGAACAGTTTGAGTATCAGCAGGAAGCTTCTCAAGCCGGTCTGAGCCTGGCTGAAGCTGAGCGTTATCCCGTAATTTCTCTAATGGGGAACTATTCCTGGGAAGATGAGGACTTTGGTTTTGAAGATAGTTCCTGGTCGGTGGCAGTTAATGTCAGTCTGGATATATTTGATGGAGGTCAGCAAAGGGCTGAAATTGAACAGGCCGAGGCAGAACTGCGTCAGCTGGAGTATGTCCGGGAGGAAATGGAAGACGGTCTCCGTCTGGAGGCCAAGCGTGCTCTCAGCGGTCTCCAGAATGCCAGAAGCCGTCAGGAACTGGCGGGAGAGAGGTTAGAAGAAGCCCGGGCTCACGTTGATCTGGCTGAATTGAGATATGCTGAAGGTGTAGGGACCAGCACCGATGTGCTCAATGCCAGAACCGATAAAAACCAGGCCAGGCTGACCGGACTGCAGGCTGAATTCAGCAGAATAGAAGCATTAGCTGACATTTACCTGGTGCTGGGAGAAGCAGATAAACTCTTTGAGGTGGTTGTGGAGTGAAAGTTTTATTAAAAAAATTTAAGACTAATAGTTTTAGTATAATAATTGCTTTGCTGCTGATACTGGCCGGGCTGCTGGCCGGTTATGTTCTGGCGGGAAGTTCTTTTCTTCCAGGAAGTTCTTTTCTTCTGGAAAGCGGGGATGAAGAACCGGCTGCTGTTCGGGCTGGAGTTGAAGAAACCCAGGAGGAAGAGATGGCTCTCCGGGTAATCGGAGCTGAAGTTATTACTGATTATATTGCTGAAAGAAACAGTTTCAGTGCGGTGATGCAGCCCAGCAGTGAATATGCTGTTCTGCCCCGCCTGGAAGGTGAGATAGAGCGAATTGAGGTTGAGGTGGGCGATCAGGTTGAGCAGGGCCAGCTCCTGGCTGAGCTGGATGATGAACGTTATCGGGCTGAACTGGAGCAGGCTGAAGCTGGACTGGAAGCTGCTCAGGCTGAGTTTGCCAGACTGGAAGAGGGGGCTACTGATGAGGAGCTGCAGCAGATTAGTTCCCAGGTAGAGGAAGCCCGAATTTCCGTGGAAGGTGCCCGGGATGAAGTGGGTCATGCCGAGGAAATATATCAGGAACGGACTCCCGATGATATGGAACTGGAGCAGGCAAAAAATGAACTGGAACAGGCCAGAGTTCAGCTGGAGATGGCTGAGAAAGAGCAGCGTCAGGCGGAACTCGCCTTTGAGGAAGCCGATGATAATTACCAGCGGATGGCCAGCCTCTATGAAGAAGGGGCTATCAGTGAGCAGCAGTATAATGAAATTAAGACCGGGAGAAATCAGGCTGAAACTCAGCTGGAAACTGCCAAAGATAGAGTCAAACAGGCTGAAATAGCTCTTCAGGGAGCCCAGAATTTCAAAGAAATGACCGAGGAGCTTTACGATTTCCGGGTAGAAGAAGAGCGGATGGTCTCACAGGCCCGAACCCAGTACGAGGCTGCCAGTGCTGCCCTTCAGGGTGCAGAAGCAATGCTGGCTGAAGCTGAGCGAGGTCCCACAGAAGAAGAGCTTAAGGCCATGGAAGCCCAGGTCAAGCAGGCCCGGGCCGGAGTGGAAATGGCCAGAATAGCTTATAATAATATTGAAATAGCCGCCCCGGCAGATGGGGTAATAGCTGCCGTGGAGATGGATGCTGGAGAGATGGCTGCTCCTGGGAATCCACTTTTCTATCTGGTAAATCTGGATGAAATCAAAGCTACGGCTAATGTTAATGCTCCCTATGTTGGTCTGCTGGAAACCGGGGCTGAAGCTCTGGTTAAAATTACCGGCCTGCCAGGTGAGGAATTTACCGGGAGGATTAGCTCGGTTGCTCCCATGGCCGGAGAGCAGGGAGGTTTCCCGGTGGAGGTAACTGTGCCTAATCCTGATCATGCCATTAAGGTTGGAATGCGCGGCAGTGTAGAATTTGTAATCCGGGAGTCAGAGGATGCCCTACTGATTCCCGCTGATGCTGTTTTCAATCCCGAAGGCGAGGCTGAAACTGCTGTTTATCTAATAGAGGATGGCCGGGCTCGACGACAAACTGTTAGAACCGGCCTGCGCTATGATAACCGGGTTGAGATTACTTCTGGATTAAGCGAGGGCGATCAGGTTGTGCTCTATGACCAGGATCAGCTAGAGGATGGTCAGGCTGTCGAGGTGGTGGAGTATGAATCTTTCTAAATTTACTGTCAAACGGCCTATTTTTACTATCATGGCTGTTCTGATTATCGTATTTTTAGGCTTTGTCAGCCTGGGGGATCTGGGACTGGATCTCTTTCCCGATCTGGAATTTCCAGTAGTTGCTGTCCTGACAGATTATGAAGGGGCTGCCCCCGAGGAAATTGAAACCCTGTTGACCAGACCGATTGAGGATACAGTCAGCACCGTGGACGGACTGGAGGGGCTTTCTTCGGTCTCCAGTCCGAATCAATCAATGGTAATGGCGGAGTTTTCCTTTGGAACTGATATGGATTTTGCTATGCTGGATGTCAGGGAGCAAATTGATCTGGTTAGAGGATTTTTACCTGATGAGGCTTCCGATCCCATAGTTGTTGGCTTTGACCCCGAGATGCTGCCGATGGTTACTCTGGGTGTCTCGGGAGAGAGGGAAATTCAGGATCTGACACGCTGGGCTGATGATGTTTTAGTACCACGATTGGAAAGGCTGGATGGTGTTGCTACTGTTGATATTACCGGAGGCCGGGAGCGGGAGATTCAGATTAATGTGGATCAGGATAAACTTCATGGCTACGGACTGATTTTGAGCGACCTCCCAGAAACCCTGCAGGCAGAGAATTTGCGGCTGCCCGGCGGTGAAATTCAGGATGGCAGTACTGCTCTGCTGGTCAGAACTACCGGTGAATTTCAATCGATTGAGGAAATTGAAAATCTTAAGCTCAATGAAGCGGGTTTGAGGCTTGCTGAAGTTGCTGAGGTAGTTGATGGAGAAAGTGATATTGATCAATATACCCGCATTAACGGAGAGGAAGGTATCGGCCTTTCAATCCAGCGGGAAAGTGGAGCCAATACCGTGCTGGTTTCTCAGAGAATTTCGGAAGAGATAGCTGAGATTCAGGCAGCCAGTCCTGAAGATATTAACCTCCATTATGTCTATGATGAAGCTGAATTTATCATAGATGTTATCAGTGATCTGGCTTTTAATGCTGCGATTGGAGCTATCATTGCATTTATTGTATTATTTATATTTCTAAGAAGTGTTAAGACCACCATAATTATTGGCCTGGCAATTCCCATATCGATAGTGGCTACCTTTGTCCTGATGTATTTTGCTGATCTGACCTTTAATATTATGACTCTGGGTGGACTGGCTCTGGGAATTGGGATGCTGGTCGACAATGCCATTGTGGTTATTGAAAATATTTACCGGCTGCGGCAGAATGGAACAGAACCAATGCTGGCAGCCACTGAAGGCAGTGGTGAAGTTGCTGCGGCCATTACGGCTTCAACTCTGACGACTGCGGCAGTCTTTCTTCCCATTGTCTATATCGAAGGACTTGCTTCCGAGATTTTTAGTGAACTGGCTATGACAGTAGCTTTTTCCCTGCTGGCTTCTCTGCTGGTTGCTCTTTCTCTCATACCAATGCTGGCTTCTCGCCTCCTAAACGGGCGGATAACTGAGAAGGTTAAACTGGGGAAATTTGACAGAGCCGGCAGCAGAATAAAGACTCTCTACGGGAGTTTTCTTGATATTGCTCTAACCTACCGGGCTGTCACTGTGGTTGTGGTGGTGCTGATTTTTGCCGGCAGTATGCTGCTTTTTACTCAGATTGGAGCTGAATTCATTCCTCCTCTGGATGAAGGAGAAATTATGGTTGAGATTGAGCTGCCTCAGGGCATGATACTCTCAGAGACCCGGCAGGCTGCTCTAGATGCAGAGGAGATGATAGCCGGTATTCCGGAAGTGGAAACAGTTTACACCAGTATTGGAACTGCCGGTGGGCAGGCCGCCATGGTGGGTCTGGGCGGTGGAGCTTCCCATCAGGCAAACCTGGAGGTGAGCCTGGTCTCCCGGGATGAGAGGGAGAGAAGCACTGCTGAAGTTGCCAGAGAAATTAGACAGGTGACTGCCGAAATTCCCCGGGCAGATATTACTGTTACTGATATGGCCGTGGACGTGGGCGGCCTGATGGGGGAAGCTCCGGTAGCTTTGAGACTGCAGGG
>SLJX01000120.1 GCA_007134885.1 Halanaerobiaceae bacterium | reverse complement strand
TTCGATATCATCCACTTCTACTGCTATATGGTGAATTCCTTCCCCTCTTTTTTCCAGATGGCGGGCAATCGGGCTCTCTTCATCCAGAGGTTCCAGCAGCTCTATCTTGCTTTCACCTATTTCCAGAAAAGCAACTTTAACTCCCTGCTCCCTCACCTCCTCCTCTCCCTGATAATCTAATCCCAGAGCATCCCGATAAAATTTCAAACCTTCAGTCAGGCTTTCAACAGCAATCCCTATGTGATCAATTTTCATGCTTACCCTGCTCCTTATTAAAAGATTTCAACAGCTGTTCAACTGCTGTGTAGGGGTCGGTCTTCCTGGCTGATATCCCGGCAAGTATCTCCTGAAATACTGGACTTTCCAGGAGAGGATCAATATAATGATTCCTTAAAAATTCTTCCATCAGATGCACAACATGATTGCGGATAACTCTGCTGCGGTTATATCTCTCCTTCTGGCTCCGGGATAAAAAATCTCTATGCTGCATGACAGCTCTTCTAAGTTCTTCGATACCCTCCCCTTCGGTGCCAACGGTTTTCACAATCGGCACCTCCCAGTCTGAGTTGTCGCTGGAATGATTCTCGCTATCATTCATCTCCAGCATCTGCTTGAGAATCAGCCCCATTCGACTGGCTGTGGGCTGGTCAGCTTTATTGAGGACAAAGATATCACCGGCCTCCATCAGACCGGCTTTAAAGGTCTGAATTTCATCTCCAGCCTCGGGAACTGTCACCACCAGCGTAGTATCAGCCAGCCTGACAATATCAATTTCATTCTGACCTACCCCCACTGTTTCAATAACAACTTTTTGATAACCGGCAGCTGACAGCACCACCACTGTATCAAAAATAGCAGGATTTAGCCCCCCCAGATATCCCCGGGTAGCCATGCTGCGGATAAAAACATTCTTTTCCGTGCTGATCTTTCCCATCCGAATCCGATCCCCCAGAAGAGCTCCCCCACTGAACTCACTGCTGGGGTCGATAGCGATAACTGCTACCTTTTCCTCTTCAGCAGTCCAGGAAAGAACAAGTTTCTCCACCAGAGTGCTCTTACCACTGCCCGGCGGTCCTGTTATCCCTACCAGATAGGCCAGCTCTGTACTTCGATAAAGCTCCTTCAGCAGGGGAAAAACCTGCTGGCGCTGGTTTTCTACCTGAGAGATAACCCGGGCAATTATCCTTTCATCTCCAGAACGGACCCCCTCAGCAGAAATTTCCATTATCATTCATCCATTTCCTGCCGGATAAAGTCTACAATTTTACCTATAGATGTTCCCGGTTTGAATATCTCTCTAATTCCGATATCCTTTAGCTTCTGATGGTCATCATCGGGAATCGTCCCTCCGGCCAGCACCAGAACATCATTTCTGCCGGACTCAGTTAATTTATCCATAATTACCGGAAAAAGCTCTCCATGGGCCCCTGAGAGAATGCTTAAACCGATTACATCGACATCTTCCTGAACAGCTGCCTTAACTATCTGCTCCGGGGTCTGCCGCAGACCGGTATAAACAACCTCCATTCCGGCCTCTTTTAAACCCCGGGCGATTACCTTAGCTCCTCTATCATGACCGTCCAGGCCCGGCTTGGCAATCAATACTTTAATGTTATCTGCACTCATTCTACATCAGCCTCCAGCATACAGGTTTTATTAAAAATGGTGAGTCTGATATTCGCCAAATTCTTCCCGCAGCACCCCGCAAATTTCCCCCACACTAACATAATCCCTGACAGCCTCCAGGATGGGATACATAAGATTTTCCTCCTGCTGGGCAGCAGCCCGGATGGTCTCAATATGTTCTGTCACCTGTTGGTCATCTCGCCGGGAACGGACCTCCTCCAGGCTCCGGCGCTGGGATTTTTCCAGCTCGGGATCTACTTTGAGAATATCTCCAATCTCTCTATCCTCTTCCTGATATTTGTTGACTCCCACCACGATTTCCCTTTGTTCTTCAATATCTCTCTGCATTTCATAGGCCGTCTCCTGGATCTCCCGCTGAACGAAGCCGGCTTTGATAGCCTCAGCCATCCCGCCCAGTTCTTCTACCTCTGCCAGATAGTCCCGGGCTCTGGCCACCAGCTCCTCGGTCAGGCTTTCTATCAGATAGGAGCCGCCCAGAGGATCTATCACATCGGCAATCCCGGTTTCTTGAGCCAGAACCTGCTGGGTTCTCAGGGCTATTTTAACGGATTTTTCCGTGGGCAAACCGAGAGCTTCGTCAAAGGAATTGGTGTGCAGAGACTGGGTTCCTCCCAGAGCAGCCGCTAGGGCCTGATAGGCTACCCTGATAATATTATTCTCTGGCTGCTGGGCGGTCAGTGCTGCTCCGGCAGTCTGGGTGTGAAAACGCAGCATGCAGGATTTGTCCTGTTGGGCTTGAAAGCGGTCCCGCATTATTTCAGCCCAGAGCCGGCGGGCAGCTCGAAATTTGGCTATCTCCTCAAAGAAGTTCATCTGAGCATTAAAAAAGAAGGAAAGCCGGGGAGCAAAGTCATCAACCTTCAGGCCGATCTTCAGAGCTGATTTGACATATTCGATTCCATTGGCCAGGGTAAAGGCCAGCTCCTGGACAGCATCGGAGCCTGCCTCCCGAATATGATAGCCGCTGATGCTGATGGAATTCCAGCGGGGCAGCTCCTGAGAACAAAATTCAAAGATATCGGTCACCAATTTTAGCGAGGGCTCCGGGGGAAAAATATAGGTGCCCCGGGCAATATATTCCTTCAGGATATCATTCTGTACCGTCCCAGCCAGTTTTTTCCTGGCCACTCCCTGCTTCTCAGCCACCGCAACATACATGGCCAGCAGCACAGCAGCCGGAGAGTTGATGGTCATCGAGGTGCTGACCTTATCCAGAGGAATCCGGTCAAATAAAGTCTCCATATCAGCCAGAGTGTCAATGGCCACCCCTACCCGGCCCACTTCTCCTCGAGCCAAATCATGATCGGAATCATAGCCGATCTGAGTGGGAAGGTCAAAAGCCACGCTGAGTCCGGTCTGACCCTGATCCAGCAGGTAGCGATAGCGTTTATTGGTCTCCCGGGCTGTGCCGAAACCGGCATACTGCCTCATCGTCCAGAACCGGCTGCGGTACATAGTAGGGTAAACCCCCCGGGTAAAGGGCTGCTGGCCGGGAAAATTTAACTTATCCAGATAATCTATCTCTTTAGTATCCAGAGGGGTATAGAGAGCCTTAAGTTCAATATCTGAAGCCGTGCTAAATTCCTCCTGGCGGCTGCCAAAATTGTCGACTGTCGGCTTCAGCCTGTTTTCCAGCCAGTCCTGATAATAATCTCTGAGCTCATCCATCTTTACCGGCCTCCTCTTACACTTGTTAATCTTCTCCTGACACTTCGAGTGCTAAACCCGGGCAGCCAGCAGCTGCTGTCCGGCCCGAAAGGCTGCCATATTTTTCTCCTCAGTGCCCCCGGGCACCCTTTTCTCTATCGCCTGCTCAAGACATTCGGAATCAATCTCAGAAAGAAAGTGGTCAACAGCTCCCAGAGCCACCATATTGGCAGTTACTTCCAGACCGATCTCCTCCCGGGCCTTTGCTATTATCGGAAGAGAATAAAAATCAACACCTTCAGGAGGGATGTAATCTTCGCCAGCAAAGGAATCATCGGCAATTACCACTCCGCCTTCAGCCACCTCCTGACCGTATTTTTCCAGACTCTCGGCTGTCAGACAGACCAGGATATCAGCTTTGACGACCTTGGGATAATCGATGGGTTCCCGGCTGACTATCACTTCGGCCCGGCTTGCTCCTCCCCGGGATTCCGGGCCATAGGACTGGGTCTGCACAACATAGAGTTCCGGATCAAAGAGACTGGATTCAGCCAGAATTATGCCGGCCAGAATCATGCCCTGGCCACCGGCACCGCTCAATCTAATTTCTTTTCTCTTCATCAGTTCTCACTCCCCCGGGCAGTGGCAATAATCTTTTCATATTTTTCGGTGTATTCCTCTCTCTCATCCTGATAAAGGATTCCAGAGGGTGTCTTATCCTGTCTTTCCTCTGCCGAGAGAGACTCATATTTTTTCTGGTTGATAATATGCTCCTTCTGCCAGTTCAGCATATCCCGGGCTCCCCCCAGCTTATTGCGCCGGCCGTAATTAACCGGGCACTGGGTAATCGCCTCAATAAAGGTCAAACCCCGGTGAGCAAACCCTTCCTGGAAAATTTTAATCAGCTGGCGGGGATGCTGGGCAGCACCCCGGGCCACAAAGGTGGCTCCCGCCGAGCGGGTTAACTCACAGAGATCAAAATTTTGATCAATATTGCCGTAAGGGGCAGTGGTAGCTGTTGCACCTGTAGGAGTCATGGGAGAAAACTGGCCGGCAGTCATACCGTAAATGCTGTTATTAAACAAAACCACCTTGATATCGATGTTACGCCGGCAGGCATGGATTAAGTGATTGCCACCGATAGCAGCTCCATCACCATCTCCAGTTACAACTACCACAGTCAGTTCTGGATTGGCCATCTTAATCCCGGTGGCAAAGGTTAGAGCTCGTCCATGGGTTACATGCAGAGTATCAAAATCCAGGTAGCCCGAAGCCCTCCCAGAACAGCCAATCCCGGAAACCACCACTGTTTTATCCTGATCCAGCCCGCTGCGGGCGAAACCTCTCAGCATATTGGCCATGATGGTGCCATGTCCACAGCCCGGGCACCAGATGTGGGGCAGTTTGTCCTGTCTCAAGTAACGGTCTATATCTTCAGCCATTGTTAGCCAACCTCCTTTATTTTAGCCAGAATCTCTGCCGGGGGTATTATCGTGCCATCATACCTGTGAATTCCCGAAATCCTGGCCCGGCCGCAGGCGGCTTTTTCTACTTCTCCAATTAGCTGACCCCTGTTAAGCTCGGGAACAATTATTTCCTGAACCCTATCAGCCAGATCGGCCACGAAATCTTCAGCAAAGGGCCAGACGGTTTTAAGCTTGACCCAGCCGGCCTTTAATCCCTCCTGACGGGCCCGGACAACGGCACTTATGGCCGAGCGAGCAGTGGATCCGTAGGAAAGCACCACAATCTCTTCATCCCCTTTAAGATCGTCCTCCAGTAAAATAATATCGTCCAGATTCTCATCTATCTTGGCCATCAGCCTGTCCATCAGACGGCGGGCATCTTCAGTTTTACCCCGGGGAAAGCCAGTCTTATCATGAAAAAGGCCGGTAGAATGATAACGGAAACCCTGACCATAATCCGGCATGGGGGGAATGTGATCCTCGGTTTCCAGATAGGGATAAAATTCCTCTCTATCCTCCAGACGGGGGCGTTTACGTTCCACTATTTCAACCTCTTCCGGTGAGGGAATCCGAACCTTCTCCCGCATATGCCCTACAATTTCGTCTAACAGCAGAATTACCGGAATGCGATATTTTTCTGCCATGTTAAAAGATTCTATAGTTAAGTCTATGGTCTCTTTAACCGTAGAGGGGCTGAGAGCAATAATGGGATGATCACCATGGGTTCCCCAGCGGGCCTGCATCACATCACCCTGAGAGGGTGATGTCGGCAGTCCGGTAGAAGGGCCCACCCTCTGGACATTAACCACCACACAGGGAGCTTCCACCATGATGCCCAGCCCCAGATTTTCCTGCTTCAGGGAAAACCCGGGCCCGCTGGTGGCTGTTATCGCTTTCTCCCCGGCCAGGGAGGCTCCAATCACACAGCCCATGCTGGCTATTTCATCTTCCATCTGAATAAATTTACCCCCCAGAGCCGGCAGTTTTTCTGCAAAACCTTCAGCTATTTCCGAAGCAGGGGTGATGGGATAACCGGCAAAAAAACTGGCCCCTGCTACCAGCCCTCCTTCAACCACCGCTTCATCTCCCTGCAGCAGCATGGTTCGGGCTTCTTTCTCTTTAATTTTTTCTCCAGCTTTATTCTTCATCTTCATTCACCACCTTCAGTACAAAATCCGGGCAGCTCAATTCACAGTTTTCGCAGCCCACACAGTTTTCGAGATAAATAATTTGAATCCGATCCTTCCCCAGCTCCAGCACTTCCACCGGGCAGACTTCGATACAAATTCCGCAGGTCTTGCACCAGTCAGGTCTGGCAACTTTAACCCTGCCTTTTTTGGCCACCACTATCAGCTCCTTTTAATTGCTGTCCGCTCTTTCCTAAGGATTTGTTAAATAAAAAACTTGATATCGCCTGCTTATTTCTATATAACTTCCCAAAACCCTTTAAAAATCTAAAAAAAAGCCGGCTTTTCAGCCGGCCGGATATATTTATTTCTCTTCCATGTGAGGATAGCGATAATCCCGGGGTGGCACCAGGTTTTCTTTAATGGTCCGGGGGGAAAGCCAGCGAAGCAGGTTCAGCTTGCTGCCGGCTTTGTCATTGGTGCCGGAAGCCCGGGCACCTCCAAAGGGCTGTCTGCCCACCACCGCTCCGGTTGGTTTGTCATTGACATAGAAATTACCGGCGGCCTGGGTCAGAATCTCCCGGGCCAGGCGAACTGCCTCCCGGTCCCTGGCAAAAATTGAACCGGTCAGCCCGTAGGGAGAGGTTTCATCACAGAGCTTTAAGTTTTCTTCATATTCTTCTTCGGAATAGAGATAAACAGTCAGTACAGGACCAAAAATTTCCTCCTCCATGGTTTTGAATTTAGGGTTTTCTGTCAGTATTACTGTTGGCTTAATAAAATAGCCCTGAGAGTCATCATAGCTGCCTCCAGAGATTATCCTGGCATCCTCAGCCTGCCGTGCATAGTCGATATAGGAAGTTATGCTGGCAAAGGCTGGGGCATCGATAACAGCATTGACAAAATTGGTGAAGTCATCAACCGATCCCATCTTGATATTATCAACTTCTTCCAGAAAATCATCCCGGATCACCTCCCAGAGTTTCTCCGGAATATAGGCCCGGGAAGCAGCCGAACATTTCTGACCCTGATACTGATAGGCACCACGGATCAGAGCCGTTATCAGGGCTTCAGGATCAGCAGATTTATGAGCAAAAATAAAATCCTTGCCGCCGGTTTCGCCTACTATCCGGGGATAGCTGTGATAGCTTTCAATATTTTCCCCCACCGTCTGCCACATCTGTCTGAAAGTTTCGGTGGAACCGGTAAAGTGGATTCCGGCCAGCCGGGGATCTTCCATAACCTGGGGACCGATTTTGCTGCCCCGTCCGGGAATAAAGTTAATCACCCCTGCCGGCAGACCTGCTTCCTGATAAAGTTTAATCAGATAATAATTGGATAAAACAGCCCTGGAAGCTGATTTCCAGAGCACGGTATTGCCGCAAACCGCCGGAGCACCGGGCAGATTACCAGCAATTGAAGTGAAGTTAAAAGGCGAGACGGCAAAAACAAATCCCTCCAGCGGACGGTATTCCAGCTTGTTGATTTCCTGCTTTGAAGAAGCTGGCTGTTCCTGGTAGATCCGGGAGAGGTAATAATTATTGAAGCGGAAGAAATCAATCAGCTCACAGACGGCATCAATCTCGGCTTGATAGATATTCTTGCTCTGTCCCAGCATGGTGGCGGCGTTAATGGTAGCCCGCCAGGAATCGGACAGCAGACAGGCAGCCCTTTCAAAGATAGCTGTCCGGTCTTCCCACGACATGGCAGCCCATTCCTCCCGGGCTTCAAGGGCTGCTTCAATTGCCCTGTCCACCTCCTCGGGTCCGGCTTTATGATAGCGAGCCAGCAGGATGCTGTGGTCATGGGGACAGCGGATTTCTCCCAGATTATCGGTCCTGACCTCTTCCCCTCCGATAACCAGGGGGATTTCGATGGTTTTTTCCTTCATCTCCTGGAGCTTTTTCTTAACATTAATTCTTTCCGGGCTGCCAGGAAGATATTTAAGAATCGGCTCATTTTCAGGCCTTTCAAGCGAAAAAATTCGGTTATGACCCAAAGCTAATCACCCCTAATAAATTTTTTAGCAACGAAATTGGTAAAACTCCTCCATAAAACCATAAAACTAAGTAAACTCTATTGCCTCTGTAAGGGCTAAACAAGATATGAAGAATTAAACAAGATATAAAAACTAATAGGCCAATTTTCAAGATAAACCGCCATGCCCCTCTGTGGCACAACAATACATGAAAAATTTACCTGCTATTTTTCAAGATAAAACTTAAATTTCAGGCCAGCAACATACTTTAAAATCCAGCAATATCCTGCTGATATAAACCAGCAATTTAGCTCCAGCATCTTAAACTACTGAAGGTTCAAGGATCAAATCCCCCCGTTCAAACCGCCCCGGTTCAAGTTTAAACTCCAGGCTGGGATCCTCTCCTGCAATCATTTCTGCCAGCAGCACTCCGGTCATGGGAGCTATCATGAAACCATGACCGCTGAAACCGATGGCCATAAAAAATCCTGGCACCTCTTCAGATTCGGCAATAATCGGCTGGCGGTCAGGTGTTATATTGTAGAGTCCGGCCCACTGCCTGATAACCCTGAGATGCTTGAGAGGAGGCAGCAGTCTGGCAGCCTTCCGGGTCATTTCCTCCAGAAAATGCCAGCTGGAATTTAGATTGTAACTTTCCGGCTCATCGGGATCACCATAACCCATTAAAAAGGGACCTTCGGGAGTCTGCTGGCAGTAGATGTTATAGGAAAAGGACATTACCATCGGCCCCTGTAAGGGCTCTATCTTCTCGGTTACCAGAATCTCATGTCGCTCGGATTTAACCGGCAGATCCAGGCCGACCATCTCACCGATCTGCTGGGAATAACCCCCGGCAGCATTGACCACCCTGTCAGTTTTAATCAGACCCTGATCAGTTCTTACACCGGTAATTTTGCTGCCGGAGATTTCAATATCCAGCGCCTCGGTATAGGTATAAATATCAACTCCCAGCCGTCGGGCGGCATTGGCATAGGCCTCTGTCACCAGAAAAGGATTAACATGGCCATCGGTAGGACAGAATGCTCCCCCTACTATACCCTCCAGGTTAAGATGGGGCACAATATCTCTGGCCTTCCTGGGGGTGACCTCCCGGGAAGGGATGTCATATTTGCTCTGCACTTTGAGATTTTTTCTAAACTGTTCCATTTCCTCTTCGGAAAAGGCCAGCAGCAGATAACCCTTCTGCTTCAACTCTATATCCCTCTTGACCTCCAGCATCTCATTCATGTTTTCGAAGATATCCATGCTTTTCCTGGCCAGAGCACAGTTCATCTCCGTGCCCCACTGTTGTCTGATCCCGGCCCCGCAGCGGCTGGTGGCCCCGCTGCCCAGATAGGCTCTTTCCAGCAGCACTACATCCTTAATTCCCAGAAGGGCCAGGTTATAAGCCACCGCCAGCCCTACCACTCCCCCTCCAATAATGACTACATTTGCTTTATTTTTCACCGGCATCACCTGCCAGTTCCTTCATTTTAATTCCTTCCAGCGGGGGTCTGTTGGTCGGCATTTTTATCTCCTCCCGGCCGCAGTTTCTCTGCCGGGCCAGTATTCTATCAATCAACTGCAGGCAGGTGCTGCCCCGGCAGGGGCCCATCCCCAGCCGGCAGATTCTTTTAATTTCTTCAATAGTGGTATAACCTTCAGCTATCACCTCTTCAACCTCAGCCAGCGTTAAATCCTCACACCGACAGATAATAGTATTTTGGGGCTCCATACTAATCCTCCATTCTTTCAAAATTGCGGACAGTCAGGACCTGCTCCTTGGGGACAGCCAGCCAGATTACTGCAGTCCTGTCCTGTTTTTCAGCATTCTGCACCCTCTCCACCCGGGCTTCTCCCACCACTTCACCGGTCCGATCCAGAGCCTGAACTATCTCACCTTCCTCCGGCAGCGGGGAATATTCATAGGGAACCCGGACAACCCCTTTCTCTTCCCTATAATTATAATCCAGGACAAAGATGGCCAGTCCCGGACAATTGGAAATACATTGGCCGCAGCCGGTGCACTTTTCAAAATCCAGCTCCGGCAGGTCATTAATGTCGTGAAATTCTGCAATAGCTTCTATCGGACAACTATAATAGCAGGGATCACAGGGTATTTCGGTAAAGCATTCAAAAACTGCCACCGGCCCCTGCTCGAGCCTTTCCTGAGATGGCAGGCTTGCTTCAACTTTTCCAGCTTCGGGTATACCGGTCTCTTCCAGCATTTTGATTCCTCCTGGCTCGGGTAAGTCCCCTTCTAATATGTTCACCTACCGGACCTCTTCTTAGATCCGCCAGTTTCTCTTTAATCTCTGCCCTTTCTCGATCGATAGCAGAACCCTCAGGGAGAATATCAGCAGCAGCGCCGGCAGCAGCCAGTTCTCCCTCCAGAATGGCGGCAGTTGCCTCTTCTATCCCGGCAGAATCCCCGGCTATATAAACCCGGGGATTGCTGGTCTGAAGATTTTTATCCCGGACCGGAACATCCCCGCCCAGTTCGGCCACATAGGCCATCTGACAGTTGGCCTGAATTGCCAGATCCACCTTGGGAGTTAGACCCACAGCCAGACAAATTGTGTCAACTGCCATCTCCTGTTCAGTACCGGGTACAGTCTGCCAGTCCTCATCCAGTTGCTGGATAACCACTGCTTCTACCTCTTCATTTCCACGGGCTTCCTTAATAGTATGGTAAGTTAGAATCGGAATACCAGCCCGGCGGATCTTAGAGGCATGGACAGCATAGCCTCCTATTCTGCCGGTAGCTTCAATAACTGCTTTTACTTCAATGCCGGCCTGAAGTAGCTGATAGGCTACTATCAGCCCGATATTGCCGGCACCGATCATCAAAATTTTTTCTCCAGGAACAATACCATACTGGTTCATTAAAGTTTGAACAGCTCCGGCCCCATAAATGCCAGGAAGATCATTGTTGGGAAAACTCAGCATTTTCTCGGAAGCCCCGGTAGCCAGTATTGTTTTCTCCGGCTTTAGCTTAAAAAATTTATCCCGGTAGGAATAACCCAGAACATCATCTTCATAATAACCCTGAGCCACCGCACCCTTCAATGCTTTAATTTCCGGCCGATCCTCGAGCTTATCTTTAAATTTTTCAGCAATATCTATACCCCGGATTCCGGCAAACTGCTTGTGAGACCCAAAAAATTGATGGGTCTGCTTGACCAGCTGTCCCCCGAGAAAATTGTCCCTTTCTAGCAGATATATCTCTTCCAGGCCCACTTCCCGGGCTTTCAGAGCAGCAGCCAGCCCGGCCGGTCCTCCTCCCACAATGGCAAGTTCACACTTTTGCACTCAAATCACCCTTCCCCTGCTGTTCTTCCACAACCATGTCCTCCTGCACTTCAACCACACAGGTTTTAACATTTGGTTCTCCATCCACCACCATCAGGCAGGAAGAGCAGTTGCCGATGGCACAAAAAAAGCCCCGGGGGCGCTGGTGCTTCTGGCTGTGAGTTAATTTTCTAATGCCTGCTGCATGTAGGGCTGAAGCAATTGTTTCTCCGGGATAGGCAGATATTTTTTTACCGTTGTAGCTGAAGGTTATCTTCTCGCCACGCTTAAATTCCAGAATTGGATGATCTTTAATCCGCATTATTATCCCCCTTTTACCGGCAGTTCCTAAAAAATTGCAGGTCAGCGGTGCAAAAAAATCCTCAGCTAGCTTATTCTTACTAACATTTTAAAATTAGCAGCTCTCCTCCCCTTAGTTTCGAATAAGATTCGTAAATAATTAATCCGCGGGCTTTAAGGGAGAAAACTGGCACAGCTATCTCCTGCGCATCTGTATAATATATTTCTCTTTGCAGACTCTATTTCCTGCTCTGATATCAGGATTCTTACTGATAATTTTTATATTTTTAAGCAGCCCTTTTGCGAGAATAGCAGCTCCCTTACGAGAATAAAGAAGCAATATCCTCAAGTAAAATTCTAAATACTGCCCTTTACCTGCGCTTCTATTTTCTTTTGGGACCCATACCTAAATCAACCAGCTGAAAATTTCGAAGGGTTGCCACCAGGCCTCGGGGTACTATTTAATGGACTGCATCATCCACCATCCAAAGATAAAAATAATAATTACTGGAAACAGCTGGATGCAGTAACTCCACCATCTCCTAATGCACCATCTCCTGATGTGAATATCGCTGATCCCATTAACCTAAGCCCGGGCTTTTTTCATCCCATACTACACTATGGCAACTCCGGCAAACTGGCTATTCTTCAATTAAAGGAACAAATCTAACCGACTCCAGCTTTTTCCGGGAAAAATTATCCCTGCTTTCCCGGGTGACCAGTACCAACCGCTGGAAATACCCGTCTCCCAGAGGAAGTATCAGCCTGCCGCCTATTTCCAGCTGCTGCTTTAGTTCCTCCGGTACCTGGGCTGCGGCAGCACTGACCAGAATGCCGCCAAAGGGTGCCTTTTCCAGCCAACCCTGGGAACCATCTCCGGCCCTGATTTCAATATCATCATAACCCAGCTTCCTTAAAGTCTGGCGGCTTCTCTCGGCCAGTGCGGCTTTCCGCTCAATTCCATAAACTTCTTCGGCCAGTTCGGCCAGGAGGGCCAGAACATAACCGCAGCCGCTGCCAACCTCCAGCACCTTATCCTCTGAAGAAATTTCAAGTTTATCCAGCATATAAGCCACAATATAGGGCTGGCTGATCGTCTGGCCTTCCCCGATGGGAAGAGGGCGGTCCTGATAAGCCGAATTTTTTAGCTCTTCTCCCACAAAGGCCTCCCGGGGAACTTCCAGAAAGGCCTCCATCAGCCTTTTATCTTTAATGCCCCGGGGCTTTAGCTGGTTTTCCACCATTGCCTGTCGCCTTTGATAGCTGGACATAAAATTATACCTCCTCCCCTTAATTTTCTCCCGGATTCTTGTCAGAATTTTTTTCACAAAGTTGACGATAAAATTCCCTCCCCAGTAAAAAACGGAAGGATTATAGAATTTAACCCTTCCGCTGCCGCTTTCCTGAATTTATATAGCTTCTGAGGTTTTCTCAAACTGCATCTGATAAAACCTGTAATATTCTCCTCTTTTTTTGACCAGCTCCCGATGGGTACCCTTCTCCCGAATTTTACCCTTCTCTATAAAGATTATCTGATCAGAATTAACTATGGTGGAAAGACGGTGAGCAATAACAAAGGTTGTCCGGTGAGCTGTCAGTCTCTCAATAGCTTCCTGAATCAGTTTCTCTGTCTCAAGATCAACCGCTGAGGTAGCCTCATCCAGGATTAAAATTTGAGGATTTTTGAGAAAAGCCCGGGCAATTGAAACCCTCTGGCGCTGACCGCCGGAAAGTTTCAGACCACGCTGCCCCACCTGGGTGTCATATCCCTCAGGCAGCTCTTTAATAAACTGATGAGCATTGGCAGCTCGGGCTGCTTTAACAATTTCCTCCCGGGAGGAACCGGGTTTTCCATAGGAGATATTATCCTCCACGCTGTCAGAAAAGAGATAATCATCCTGCATCACCATGGCGATACTGCTGCGGAGATCCCGGACAGAAAAATCCCTGATATCCCGGCCGTCAATGGTGATTTCCCCCCGCTTATGCTTATAGAGCCGGGGAATTAACCTTACAACTGTGGTTTTGCCAGCACCACTGGGCCCCACCAGTGCCACCGTCTGCTTTGGCTTGGCTTTAAAAGATACTCCTTTAAGGACCTCTTCCTCATCATAGGAAAAGTAAACATCCTGAAATTCAACCTCACCTGTGAGCTGGGGTTCCCGGGGCTGACCGGAAATATCCTCTACAATTGAAGGAGACATCTCCATATGATCATAATATCTTTCCAGGCTGGAAAAAGTATCGCTCAAATCTTCCGACATGTGAACCAGCCTTAAGATCGGAGCCCGAAACTGCTGTAAGTAGAAATAAAAGGCCACCATTATCCCCGAAGAAATTATTCCGGTGACTGAAAAATAACCCCCCAGTGCCAGAACCACCAGAATGCCCAGACCATTTAGAAGTCGAGAACCGGGGAAAAGAATGCTGACATAATTTAAGGCCTCCAGCCGGTAATCGGTGTGCTCCTGAGTTGTTTCCCGAAACCTATTGAGCTCATTTTCTTCACTGACAAAGGCTTTGATGACCTTTATCCCGGCCAGATTATCCTCCAGTCGATCATTCATGATCGCCTTGGCTTCCCTGGTTTTACGAAAGGCTTTATGCATCCGGTCCATTAACATCCGGGCAAAGAACACCAGTAAAGGCACAAAGAGCAGAGCCAGCAGAGTAAGTCGGATATTCAGGGTCAGCATAATCACCACAGAGCCGCCCAGCAGAACCGCGGACTGGACTATGGCTTCAGGACCGTGATGAATAAATTCCTGCAGTTTATTAAGATCATCAACAATCCGGGACATGAGCTCCCCGGTCTTTTTGTTATCATGAAAGCTCATTGACAGCCTTTGATAGTGCTGGTAAAGCTCATCCCGCATATCCCGGACTGTTTCCTGAGCAATCCGGTGACCATGAAAAATTGAAACCTTCTCCACTATGGCCTGAATAACAAAGACAGAGAGAGCAATACCAGCCAGTGTGAAAATCCGGGTAATGTTGCCGGCCGGAATAGCCTCATCAATAATATCCCTCATAATCAGCGGGGGAATAAGAAGCATAATAGCTCCGACAATATGGAGAAGCTGAATGCCAAAAAACTGGCGGTTGTATTTTTTTAGATAAAGCTGATAGAATTTTTTAATCATTTCCCGATAGCTGTAATTATACTGATTTTCTTCTTCTTCTTTCTCTATTTTTTCCTCTATATCAACATTCCTGGTTTTATCTTTATTTTTTTTGCTCTTTTTGCTCATTATAATCTCCTCCCCTGAAAAGTTCCTGAAACAGGAAATCCGTTATAGACTTTTTATTTCTGTAAACGGATATTCCATAAAAATTATATCACAGCAGATAATCGATAACAAATAAAACCGGAGTTTGAATGACTTCAAGTTTAAATACCTTAAATTAAAATTTTTATATGCAAATTAGCTTTAAGAAAATTAGCCGTGAAAGCTGAAAGGTTGAAAAATATCCTCTGCCAGCTGAAAATATTCCAGCAAAGCATCTTTAATTCTTAAGGCCGCCCGACCATCACCATAGGGGTTTGTCCTCCGGGATGTTTTCTGGTAAAATTCCTCATCCTCCAGCAGACGGCCGGTCAGCTCAATTATTTTTTTCCGTGAGGAGCCTGCCTTAAGAACAGTTCCGGCTTCCAGAGCTTCCGGGCGCTCGGTATCCTCCCGCAGCAGCACCACCGGTACTCCCAGTCCCGGTGCTTCCTCCTGAATACCACCGGAATCGGTCAGCACCAGCCGGGATTGATTGACCAGATTGATAAAAGTTTGATAATCCAGAGGCTCTAACAGATGGATTCTGGGATGATCTCCCAGTATTCTTTCTGCCAGTATCTGGATTCGGGGATTAAGATGAACCGGGAAGAAAACTTCAATCTGGCTGTAAGCTGAAATTAACTCCCGGACAGCAGCAAATATTTCTGCCATTTTCTCGCCCAGATTTTCCCGGCGGTGGGCAGTTAGCAGGACAATGCTGTGACCTCTTTCCCGGGTTGCAGCAACCGGAATCTGCCGGGGAAATTCATACCTCTCCTCTGAAATCAGCCGGACGGCATCTATAACTGTATTGCCGGTTAGATAAATTTTTTCTTCAGAAATATTTTCCCGTTTGAGGTTCTGCAGGTTCATCGAAGTGGGAGCAAAATAGATGTCTGCCAGCAGATCGGTCAGACTGCGGTTCATCTCCTCGGGAAAAGGAGAAAACTTCTTGCCAGTTCGCAGTCCGGCTTCCACATGACCTACAGGTATTTGTTGATAAAAAGCTGTTAGGGCCGCGGCCAGTGTGGTGGTGGTATCTCCATGAACCAGTACCAGATCCGGTTCTTCTTGAGGCAGAATTTCTCCCAGTCCTGAAATAATCCTGGCAGTTAAAGCCGGCAGCCTCTGCTCCGGTTCCATTAACTCCAGATCATAATCGGGCTTTAAAGCAAAGATCTCCAGCACCTGATCCAGCATTTCCCGATGCTGACCGGTAACTGCGGTTCGGAGCAGAAAACGTTTGTCTTCCTCCAGCACCCTGATCACCGGTGCCAGCTTGATTGCCTCTGGCCGGGTACCAAAGATGGTAAATATCCTGAAGGGGTCTGCATTCATGATTGAGCCTCCCTGTCAAATTGCCTTATTTTTCTTTTGCTATTACTTCTATCTATAACTATGTTATTTTATTTTTCTAAATCCAGGCACCCTTTTCCTGCTCATATTTAATCATATAAATATTAATACATTGAATTAATGCATTAATAAATTTTACTGCTGGTTTATTTAAAGAAGAGCATTAATTTAGTTCTTTGGTACCGTACTTCTAAATTATAAACTACCAGAGGAACAATGTCCAGCGCTGAAATAAGATGTTCTTGGCTGGCATTTGAGAAATATTTATTTTATAAAATCATAAAGGAACTTAATCGGTTATCTATAATTATATATTTGAGAGGAAACCAATACATTTATAAGGGGGAATCTTCATGCTGGATGCTTTTCTCAATGTCAATGACCTGATCAACGAAATTGTCTGGGGACCGCCTTTTCTTGTGCTGCTGCTCGGTACCGGGCTCTATCTTACCATCAGATTAAACTTCTTTCAATTTACCCATCTGAAGGATGCCTGGGACCACAGCTTTGGCCGCCTCTTTCGTAAAGAGGAAGAAAAGGAAGGAGGAATTTTATCCTCTTTTCAGGCCGTTAGTTCGGCAATGGCAGCTACTCTGGGAGTAGGAAATATTGCCGGTGTCAGCACCGCACTGGCACTGGGTGGCCCCGGTGCCATGTTCTGGATGTGGATCTCAGCTCTGGTTGGTATGGCGACTAAATTTGGAGAGGCTGCCCTGGGCCTGAAATACCGGACCGAAAGTGAAGATGAAGAAGGCAATCCCGTTATTTCCGGCGGAGTAATGTATTATATTGAAAAGGGCCTGGGCCAGAACTGGAAATGGCTGGCAGTCCTCTATGCCTTCCTGGCTGGAGTTGCTGCTTTAGGGATTGGCAATATGGTGCAGTCCAATACTCTGGCAGATGCAGCCCGTGATGGTTTCGGTATCCCTACCTATGTTACCGGCCTGGTGGTAGTTTTCTTCGTTGCTCTGGTTATTCTGGGTGGTATTAAAAGAATCGGTCGCGTGGCTGAACGACTCGTTCCTATCATGGCTATCCTTTATTTTGTAGGAGGTCTGGTTATTCTAATACTTAATGCCGGAGCCATTCCCGGCGCCTTTAGAGATATTTTTTACTATGCTTTCAACCCAGCCTCGGCGGTGGGAGGATTTGCCGGTGCGGCAGTCAGGCAGACAATTCAATTCGGTGTAGCCCGGGGTATCTTTTCTAACGAAGCCGGCCTGGGAGCAGCTTCCATCGTCCACGCCCAGGCTAAAAACACTCCAGCCCGCCAGGGTATGTGGGGTATCTGGGAGGTTTTCATTGATACCATCATTGTTGCTACCATGACCGGTCTTGTCATTCTGGTTACCGATTCTCTGGCAACTGGTGAGACTGGAGCAGTCCTCGCCACAGAGGGCTTCAGCCGGGGTCTTCCCGGACCGGGTGGTTATATAATTAATATTAGCATTATTATCTTTGCCTACACCACCATGCTAACCTGGAGCTTCTATGGTGAAAAGAGCTGGGAGTACATCTTTGGCCGGAAAATTGTCTTTCCCTACCGGCTGCTTTTCCTGGCTTTTCTCTTCGTGGGAGCCGTCGGAGCCCTGGAGCCTATCTGGCTGCTGGCCGATACCATGAATGGTCTGATGGCGGCACCCAACCTGATAGCTCTAATTCTGCTGGCCAGATCACTGGTCAAAGAAAAAGACAGTTTCCTTAAGTCCAAACAGGACGCAGCCTGATCTTATATATAGCAAAAACGTCTGAACTGAATGATCACACCCGGCCGATTCCGGCCGGGTTTTTTTTGCCGCTCAAGACTGGTTAACCGACTTTATTCATGATACAATTAAGCAAACTCCTATCTGGGAGGTGAATATCATGGGAATTTATTATAATTTTCCTGCCGAAAATAATATGCAATGCCCGGTTAAACTGTTCTGCTCCCGGGAAATCTATCAGGAAATAGAAGAAGAGGCTTTAAATCAGCTGCTGACTGCAGCCACTCTGCCCGGTATCGCGGCAGTGGTCGGCATGCCAGATCTCCATCAGGGTTACGGCCTGCCTATCGGCGGTGTGATGGCAAGCGAGCCCGGAGGCCCTATTTCACCGGGAGCGGTGGGTTTTGATATTAACTGTGGAGTCCGTCTGATCCGCACCGGCCTCTCTGGCAAGGAGCTGGAAGGCCAGGAAGATGAGATATTAAAGCGGCTTCGCCAGCGAATTCCTGCCGGCCTCGGCCAGAGTTCTAAGCTGAAATTCTCTTCCCGAGAATTTAACCAGATAATCGGCGAAGGGATCCCAGCCCTTGACAAAATGGGAATAATAGACTCGTTTCTGCCGGAAAACTGTGAAGATGGCGGCAGTTTTCCCGGAGCAGATCCAGCGGCGATCTCCAGCAAAGCCCAAGAAAGAGGCATAACCCAGCTAAACACTCTGGGCTCTGGTAATCATTTTCTTGAAATACAGCAAATAGCCTGGGCTGAAGAGGAGAGCGAATTCTTTAAAGGAGAGATAGTAATTATGCTCCATACCGGTTCCCGGGGTTTTGGCCATCAGATCTGCCAGGACTATCTCAAGCTGGCCGAACAGCGGCGGCAAAAATATAATCTTAACTTTCCGGTAAAAAATCTGGCCTATCTGCCATCAGAGAGTCCGGAGGGAAAGGATTATCTGGCTGCCATGGGTTGTGCTGCTAATTTTGCCTACGCCAACCGGGAATTACTGACAGCCAGGTTGAAAGAAATCTGGAGCGATTTGTTCCCCGGTTCCCGGCTCAGGCTTTTTTACGACCATACTCATAATATTGCCCGCTGGGAGGAGCACCTGATTGATGAAAAACAGCAGAAAGTGCTGATCCACCGCAAGGGGGCTACCCGGCTGGCACCGGGCAATCCGGCCCTGATCCCCGGTTCAATGGGAACCTCCAGTTATGTGGTCAGCTCTGAAGATAGTAAAAACACCTTACTTGCTTTGAAATCCGGCGCTCATGGCGCCGGCCGCAGCATGAGCAGAACTCAGGCTAAAAAAACCATCTCCCGGGAACAACATCGTTCCAGCCTGGGAAGGGTTAAAGCGGTTTCTTCCAGTGGGGGCAGCATGCTGGATGAATCCCCCCTGGCCTATAAAAACATTTCTCTGGTAATAGATTCTCTTCAACAGAGTGAACTGGCCCGTCCTCTGGCCCGGATGAATCCCCTGCTTGTCTTAAAGGGATAGAGAGAAATAGCCAGAAATAAAGCTAAAGAGTAAATTTGATAGTAAGGTAGCACAATATCATTAAAAACTGAAAAATTAAATGGTCATTTTAAAAAACAAAAATAGACAATAATAAGCCCCCTCAGAGAGTAATTAGAGGGGGCTTGATTATCTGATTATAATAAGATTTTTCCACACTTCAGTCTACAAAGCTCTAGTTCGAGGGCCAGGACCTGACAGCTGTCAACAAGCCGTACTTTACTCAAAAGTAATGGCCGCCTCAGGAGCATTAACTTTGAATGTCAGGCTTTCAAAAAGGAAAAGTTCCACTTCTTCCTCATCATGACCCTTATAACCCAGAGAAACATCCTTGCCAACAAAGAGCTCAAAATCATCCCCTGCTGCCATCAGCACACTGCTATCTCCCAGTTCTGGAACAAAAATAAGTTCAGTGCCCAGAATTTGTTCGATCTTTTTGAAAAGCGGGTAACAGGCTGACTCCAGCTCATGGAGAAGATTATAATGCTTCTCGCCCAGGAGCAGGTGATAGGGCCCTTCTACTCCGGCCTTGAAAAGCTTTTCCCTGGCCTGGAAGATGACGGAATAAAAGGCTGTGGAGCTGTCTGCCGAAAGATCCATACTGCCATGTTCTTCTCTGGAGGCCGGAATTATTCCTTCTATTCCTGCCTCAGGCAGGCCAAAGAAAACAGCTTTATTTTCAATCTCGGCTGCCCGCTTAGCAGCTTCTCTTACCGGATCGGAATCAGCATCCTTGGCTCCCCGGGCAAAGGCTTCCAGTTCCCTGCGGTTGACCTTGAGGGGAACCTCCACCTCCACCAGATTGAGCGAATCTCTCTGACTTAATTCGGCTCCGGCAAAAGTGCTTTCTACCTTTTTTTCTCTGCCGGTGTTAACAGCGGCAGTTTCCAGTCCTGATGGACCAACCAGTTCAACAACCCGGCGGGCATTCAGCCTCATTTCCAGAATTTCTCTGGCTTCCTCATCAAGAAAATTCCAGGTTTCTTCGGGAAAGGGTGCCAGCTTTCTATTAAGTATATCTACCATCTTATTTTCCCTCCTTTAGACTTCCAATTCCCAGTGATTTATTGGCAGCAGATTCAGCTTCTTCTCCCTCTTCCTCTTCATCTTCAATGGAAGTTATCTCCGCTTCAGTGAAGAGAAACTCTCGCAGCATTTCATCCCAGATTTCACTGTTTCTCCTCAGCCATTCCAGTCCCATACAGGCGTGCTCAATCTCTTCGTCTCTATTATGGGCAACGATCTTGCGAACCTGTTCATCTTCAGTGGCATGGGCCCGTTGATTGTACCAGTCAACTGCCTCCAGTTCCTCAATAACACTCTTAATTATCCGATGATATTCAACGGCTTCTGGAGGTAATAACTCCAGAGGTTCATGGTATTCTCCGCTCATATTTCTCCCTCCTTGGGTTTGTAAAAATTTAAGCAAATTAGTCTATTTTAGTCTAATTTTTCTCCAGAATTGCTACTATTATTCTATTATTTACTTACACTATTGTCAAGTATTCCTAAATCATTGAAAATTATTATCTTCAGTTGCTATAAATCTCTTTCCAGCAGCCACTCAGCCAGCTCCATAATTTTATCCTCTTCTCCATAAAATTCCACCAGATCTTCCAGAGCATTATACATGGCAGTTAGGTTAAAGGTACATCCTCTGAGAGCTTCCTCCAGTTCCTTTATCAGGTGAACATTCATGGCATCGCTGAAAATGTTTGCTGATTTAATTCTCCCCCCTTCAAGTTCCAGCCCCAGCTCAATTCCACCCCAGTCAAAGCGGGTCTCAAAACTCATATCAAATTCAGGGGTCCTGCCGAAGCGCCACTCCCAGCTGGCAAACTTCCGGTAAAGCTCGCTGAACTCCTCTCTAAGTTCCGGATCAATAAATTCAGGAGACTCCCGGGGCCGACCAAAATGATTATAAAAGGAATCTTCCAGGCTGCTGCAGAGTTCGGACACAGTTATATCAGGATAAATTTCAGCAAGGTTGATTTCCTTTTCCTGAGCTGAATCTTTCTTCAGAGCATAAATTCTCTCCGGAGAAACATTCAGATAGTTTCTCATCAATTTAAGATCCGTATTCACCAGAATTGACCCGTGATGGAGGGCTCTCTCAGAAGTAAAATAATAAGCATTTCTGGAAAATCTCAGATTATGATAGAAAAGATCATTCTGCCGGGAAAGTTTAGCCTCGACTCCCAGATTGCGGACTGCCTCAAGAATTACCTTCAGCTGCTTTTCCAAATCATAGTTTTCTTTCCTGGTAATAAAGGTAAAATTCTGATTACCCAGATCGTGAAAAACAGCACCTCCTCCGGACAAACGCCTGGCCAGCTTACCTCCATCTCTCTCCAGACAGGTACAGCAGCATTCGCGCCAGGCATTCTGATTTCGGCCGATTATCACAGTCTTCTCATTCTGCCATAAATAAAGAATTATTTCTCCGTTTTTAACATTATTTAAAAGATGCTCTTCCAGAGCCTGATTGAACCAGGGATTGTAGTTTTCAGAATAAATAACCCTCGGATTGAGATCACTCACTATAGTGCAGGGCACCTCCTTCCAGTCCCAGAGCTGCTTCGTGGATAACTTCAGCCGTGGTGGGATGGGCAAAGATCGTCTCCCCTATTTCAACAGCTGTCAGGTTATTTTCCACGGCCAGCGTGAGAGTTGCAATTAAATCGGTGGCATGCAGGCCAACTATGGCACCTCCAACCACCCTGCCACTGTCTTTTTCCTGCAATATTTTCACAAAGCCCTGACGTTCTCCAGCAGCCAACACCTTGCCGTTGGCACTGTAGGGAAATCTCCCCACCTCAACTTCAACTCCCCGACTGGCAGCCTCCTTCTCACTAAGCCCCACGGTGGCCACCTCCGGATCAGTGAAGATGGCAGATGGTACTGCCTCATAGCTCATACTGCTTTCCCGGCCACAGGCATTTTTGGCAGCCACCACCCCCTGATGCATGGCTACATGGGCCAGCAAAATTTTATCAGTAACATCGCCGATAGCATAAACATTATTCACAGAAGTCTCCATTCTTTCATTGACTTCAATTCCCCGACCTGTCCCCTGACAGTCAAGCCCCAGAGCCTCAAAATCCAGGCCGGTGAAATCAGGTACTCTGCCAACTGCCACCAGAACCATCTCGGTGGGAATAAATTTCTCCTCATCCCCTTCAACAAAGTTAACCAGAAGTTTCTCCCGCTCATCCTCGGTGCTGGAAATTTTCTGGACCTCACTGGAAGTGTGAAGTTTAATTTTCTGACGACGGGCTGACCTTCTCAGCTCCTTACAGATATCACTGTCCATCTCCGGCAGGATATCATCCATAAACTCAATCACGGTCACCTCAACTTCCAGGTTGGCAAATAAGAAGGCAAATTCCATGCCAATTACTCCGCCCCCCACAATTACCATCTTTTCCGGCAGTCCTTCCAGTGCCAGAGCTTCACGGCTGCCAATCACACCGGGCAGGCCCATGCCTGGAACCGGCAGTCGGGAGGCCCGGGACCCGGTAGCTATTATCACCTTTTCAGCCCTGATCTCCTGACAGTAGTTGTCCCCTGTTATTGTAATCTCACCTGGTCTGACAAATTCTCCTTTGCCCTCAAAAACGGAAACTCCTTCGTTATCAAGCAGATATTCTATCCCCCTGACCAGCCTGGTGACCACTTTATCTTTTCTTTTTATCATCCCGGTCATATCAAAGGAAGCCCCCTCAACATTTACCCCCAGGCTGGAAGCCTCCCGGGCCTTTTTATATAACTCAGCTGAACTTATCAGGGCCTTGGTCGGAATACATCCCCAGTTCAAACAGGTGCCTCCAATATTTTCCTTTTCAATCAGGGCTACCTCAGAACCCAGTTTGGCTGCCTGCAGAGCCGCCACATATCCCCCGGGACCTGCTCCCAGGATCGCCAGATCAAATTCTGTCTGCTTAACCTCACTCATGTTATTACCTCCCAGACTTTTTCTGCAATCTTTTGATAAATGATTATAAATCTTTTCCCTGTTAATATTCTTCCAGTTAATCTTATCATTCTCCTAATTTAATTTAGCTTGTTCAGCTCGCAAAATA
>SLJX01000162.1 GCA_007134885.1 Halanaerobiaceae bacterium | reverse complement strand
GTGATTAGCATTATAGCATTAAGAGAAGAAAGCAAAATTATCAGCTGCCGGGCAGATTATCTTCCTGCCCCGGGATAACAACCAGTCCTGCCAGTTCATTTCCAGCTCTTCCTGCGAAGAGCTTAATTCCTTGATGATATCAGCCTGAGAAAAATCAAATTCTTTGACAATTTCAACTATCCTGCCCCTTCCTTCAGTAAAATAGAGATAGATAACCAGGGTCCATCCCCAGTCATAGGCCAGACCAATATCATTCTCTACTGCTGACAAATCTGGCAGCTTATTCTGTTCGATGCCTTCCAGAACTGGCTGGCGAAAGGCAAACTGATCTGCGTGCTGCCACTGCCTGGAGAGAAATACAGCCAGACCCTCACTCCACCAGCGGGGGCTTGACTCTATATCTGGAGCTAGGTATTCTTCAAAAACATGGGTCAGCTCGTGGCGGATAAGCCTGGTGTATTCATCAGGACGAAAAACATAGCTGGAATCCCTGTCATAGGCTGAGGGGTGGAGAAAAACCAGATCGGTTTTCTGGGGCTGGGCCAGCCTGCCCGGATTTGAAGGTGTTTCGATATCAACACCGAGAAGCTTGATAACCAGCCGATCATATTCCTTTCTGTCGGGGACCAGAATCAGGCGAAGGGAATCACTGATTTCCTGAGAAAAAAATCTGGCAAGGAAATCATAGCTTTCTGAGAAGGCAGTGAGAGTCAGGCCCAGATATTTTGCAAAGCCCTCTCTATATCTTATCTCAAGATTATTCTGCCTGATATAATAATAATCATGCAGCAAGATTCCCAGCTCCCTGATGCCAGCATCCGCTCTTCAATCAGCTGGCGGTAATTTTATCAGATTAATAACTCTCAGTATAAAATTTTAAAATTAATCCTCTTTCTGCTCACCAGTTTTATTTTCAGTTTTGCAAATAAGTTTTTTTATCATCTGATCAATCCTGAGTTTTTTGCTTAAATAAGGTTAACTACTTTAACTGCTGCTTAGCGGGGTAATATATAATTCAAGTTATTCTGGCATATTCCTCTTTAACTGAAAAATTTAATAGATTTTTCCCAAAACTATTATTTCTGTATAGCGATTACCTGCCAGAATAACCTCCTTATGATATAATACATGTACTAAAAATTATATATGGTCTAAACAGATTATGTTATTCGGTTAATCGCTGAAACATGGGTCAGAGCAATAATATCAGAGCAATAATAAATGTAGAGTTAACTGAAACTGCAAAATACTTAACGAGCCTGGAATCCATTAATGTGCCTGGAATCCATTACAGGAAATTATTGATATTAATCTTTATTAACTCAAAAGAAGGGAGAAAACTAACATGTCAGAATTCATGAAAAGAAGTTTACCCAATTCGGATCAAACCCAGAAATTTGCCGATCTTAAAATGGATATTGCTCAGGTTGGAGATTGGAATGTCTTCAGGTTTATTCTGGAGCCGGGATGGCGCTGGACAGATCATGCCGAAGAATACGGTGATACCGAAACCTGTGAGTCTGAGCATCCTCTCTGGACGGTAGTTTCTGGAAGAATGGTAGTCAGGATGAATGACGGAAGAGAAATAGAGTTTGGTCCTGGCAGCGTCGGATATATTCCTCCAGGACACGACGCCTGGGTAGTAGGTGACGAACCCGTTATTGCCTTTGATTACCAGCCGGCAAATTAGAGCGGGGTAATGAAAAAGTGGAGTAATAAGCCTGGAGTAATGAAAGTGGTGTAATAAAAGTGGGGTAATAGAAGAAAAGAAAACTCAGAAAAATAAACTCCCGGAAGGAGCTGACACAAATATTCCCGGAGCATGACATGCTCAGCAAAAGTCCAGCTGATTCAGCGGTGCCCCGGGAGTTTTTTATCTAGCAACATAGAAATTTGTTTCTTTCTTGTTCTGTAAATGGCTTATTATTTTTGTCAGCCTGTTAAGCAATTCTTGATATTCTTCCTTAGGCCTGGTTGCTGTAACTCCAAAACGGCAGCTCAAGCCAGCTTTTTCTCCAGAACTGTGATTGCCTATATTTTCTGCCAGCCTCTTGGCCAGTTTAATAGCAAGAGAAAGTTTAGTATTGGGGTTCATGATAATAAAATCATCTCTGTCCCAGCGGCCAAAAACATCTTCTCTTCTGATTTGATCTTTAACATCCTCTACCAGACTGCTCAACTTCTTCTTTCTTATCTCCTGACTGCTGTAACTTCTACCATCTTCAGGATTATCAACAACTAAAATTATCAAAGCCAGACTGTTCTGGTATCTCTTTGATCGATAAATTTCATTTCTGAGTTCCTGGATAAATTTATCCCGGCTCAAAAGACCAGCTGTCTGCTGCTCTTCCTGCAAATTTACACTTATTTTATTTTTTCTCTCCAGCTCCTGAAATAATTTCTCAGGATCCTCCAGGTTCATGTTTATCGAATTAATCAGGGAAGAATCCTCCTGCTCAACAGATGCTCGCTGCTCCTCATCACTGCGGTCAGAAGCAGAATTTAACTGACAACGGCAGCTAAATAAATCATTCTCCAGCTCAAATTCTTCCGGTGTTGAATTTTTACTACCGCTCTCGATATCTCCATCGCTTGGTCTGAAACTATTAGTGTTATGCTTTAACTCCTCTTCGCCACCCATGGCTATACCTCCGTAATCATAATATTTCTTCCAGCCGATTTAGGGTCTGCTGCAGACATTCCAGTAAGGACAGTTGCTGCGAGGTGACTGTCCTTTATTTTCCAGATATTCCCTGACCTGTCTTTCCGTGACTGCCCACTCTCCTGCCGCTCTGCTGCCTTCCAGTTCTCCACTGTTGAGAAGTTTAGAAATTTCGGTTTCCGGCAATCCTAAAACCCGGGACAGCATTTTAATATTATAGACTTTCATAGTTACTAACCTCCTTTGCTAAATTTTTTGATTTGTTCCGGGCTGCAGACTATTTCCCCGGGATGTTAGGGAAACTCAGACTGCTGGTTCCTGCAATCTGTCTGTTATTCCAATAATGGTGGACAAATTAATATATTTAATCACTAAAACCATATGTTTATAAAATAAAAAGCACAGAGAACCTGACTCATTATCCCCCCGTGCTTTTTGTAGATATACATATTTTATTCTTGTTTCTATATATATGCGGTCAGAATTTTTGCAGTCAGATAAAACTGTTAAGCCGGTGAAATTATTCCTTGTATTCCCATAGGCTTTTAAGTTATTTCGCTGGAATTATATTATATTAGATCTGCTGATTATTTGCAAGTGATTATTATACAGATTTACTGAAGAACCCCACTAATATTATTTTAATAAAGAGCTTTTTTAAAGATTTGTAAAGAAACCGAATTTCAAAATAATTTTATTGCCTTGACATAAATTTCACTTAATGATATAATCAATGTGAATAATTTATCATTTTAGGGGGGAATAATAAATATGGAAGAAAAATCTAAGATTATTCAGACATCAGACAAAAAATCAAAAGGAATTGATCGGAGAACTGCTTTGAAAAGGATTGGGGGGTTTACAGCAGGAGCAGCTTTGGGAGGAATGGCTCTGGCTAATCCGCAAAAGTTACTGGCAGCTGAGGAATCCGAGTTTCCATGGCCGTATGAAAAACTTGAAGTTGAAGAACTAAGAAAAAGAGGCCATTATGGTCATTACTTGGGAAATTGTTCTTCCGGTGCTTTTTATGCAATTATGTCCGCACTTGATGAAAAAGTTGGAGAACCTTTTAGTCAAATGCCCTACACTCCACCAAACAATATGCTACATTTTGGTGGCTCAGGTATAGGAGCAGGAATGTGCTGTGGAGCATTGCTGGGTGCTTTTGTCAGCATTAATCTTTTGACTGAATCTGGTAAAGCAAAAGAATTAGTGGCAGAACTTATGTCCTGGTATAAAGAAGCTGAAATACCAAGTGATATAGCTAATCAGTACGGCAGTAACCATGAATATTTAGTGGATGAGTATAAAAGTGATGAAGTGATTACTCAAACAGTAGCTGGTTCTGCCATGTGTTATGACTCAGTCAGCGAATGGATGTCAGAAACTGGTATAAGTCATGGTGATGAGCGGCGCCACGAAAGATGTGCCCGCCTGACAGGTGATGTGGTAGCTAAAACAGTCGAACTACTCAATGGCTAAATAACCGCTAATATCATCTTTCGAGGTGAATTTTATGTTTGGTTTAGGAGCTCCTGAATTAATTATCATTCTGGTTATAGTTCTGGTAATTTTTGGTCCAAGTAAATTACCAGAAATTGGTCAGGCTATTGGATCCGGAATTAAGGAATTAAAAAAAGCAACTAAAGAAGTTGAAGATTCAGCTTCATTAGAAGATTAGAAACCATGTAATATAAAAAAACATATAGTTGCTTTTAAATTAATTGGCTTCACCCCATTCTGGTTTGGGTTAAATCCTGCTTTTAGTTACGGGATTGGGGGGTGAAGCCTTTTTTTATTCATACATAAGATTACCATTTTAGATTACCATTATTTCATACACACGGAATTACTGTAAACAACTTTATTTTAGATTTACCGTTATTTTCAGGCACTAGCTGCAGAAATAACAGCTCTTTCTGCCAGAAAGCTTATTATAGCTGGTTCCGCAGGAGGGACAGCTTTCCAGAACAAAGCCTGGATTTGCAGCCACCGATTCCTGGATAAAGTCGGCAGCTGTCAATCCCCGGGTAAATTCCAGAGCCTTTTCCGGGCATTTTCTCTGACAGATACGGCAGACCTGACATTTTCCGGGAAGGTAAATCAATTCCTGTCCCTGGAACTTGATGGCTCCTGTCGGACAGAATTTTTCACAGAGCTGACAGCAGGAACAGACCCGGGAATCCACTTCCGGACCAGCTGCAAAAATTGCCCTTTGATTCAACCCCAGATGGGAACTTTTCCGGCACTGTTTCAGCAGCAGCTGGAGAAATCTCGGGGGATATAGTTCCTCACGCTCTTCACCCAGATAAATAATTTTCTGCAGCAGCTCTTCTCTGCCGGCTTGCAGAAAATCCCGGGAAATTGCTCTGCCCTTCCGGTCTAGAGTTGTAAATAACTCTCTCCGGCTCAGATTTATCTGCTGCTGGTGCTCATCATTTTTTCTTCCCTGAAAATTTTGCTTCTTGAATTCAAAGTTAGTTCCCTGGCTGTCAGTTTTAGACTGAAAGACTTTACCTTTAATTTCAGCCTCGGAAATTTTGCTTTTTTCAGCAGAATCAGCCGCCCCATCAGCCGTAAAGGCAGCCTGATTTTCCAGCTCTTCAGGAGTCAGGATAAACTGAAAATAATCTCGGCAGGCGGTATAGAATCTGCTAATATATTCACTTTTAGCTTTAAGAGAACTTTCTGCCTGTAAATAATTGCTGCAGTTATTTTCCCTGCAGGCAGCCAGCGGGAAAACAGCCCGGCAGTCCAGAGCAGGAAAGATAAAGAGCCGGGCCAGGTTAAAAGCGGCAGGGCATCCGGTAACCACTTCGGCAGGATGCCCTGTTTTGATTGTGCTGCAGACCGACAGTATCTCATCCCGGGTGCGGGCTGCCAGAATCAGCCGGTTATTAATTTTTTGCCAGCCCCGGCCCTTATAACTGAGAGCTGCAGCCGGACAGAGAGCAGCACATCTGCCACAGCCCTGGCAGCCGGCCAGCACCGCGGGAATGCCGTTATCTTTCAGCTTCACAGCCTGCCCGGGGCAGACTTCCAGACAGCGCCGGCAGCAGTTAAAACTGCGCCTGCTGTTGAGGCATCTATCAGGAGCAACAGTAATTTCCGCCGGCATAATTTCATCAGAAATCAGCTGCCAGATAAATTTGCCAATCATATTAGACCTCCGAATCAGCCCCGACATTTCGGGCTAAATACTCTATTTCCCGGTCGATAAAGCAGCTGTAAATATCAGCCAGAGGACTGTAAAAATCCGAGTCATAATTACTTTTAATTTTATCGGTAAATTCATCCTGCCAGGGGTAAAGATAATTTTCCAGGAAATAATTCTGCCACTTTAAGACATTCCTGCCGGCAGCCGAACCCTTCTCCTGCTGGAGAACAAGCTGCTGTTCAACCAGATAGGCCAAAAAATAGAGCTCGAGAGATATATGATCCGGCAGGTCCTGAAAGGAGTCGGATAATTCCAGATCTAGTTTTTCATAGATTTTTATTACCTCAGTGGTGCTTGCCCCCATGGTTGTTTTATCGTTAAGATAATAGGAGCCATAGGGAGGAGCCAGAAGCTTATCCGGACCCAGAAAAAGTTTACTGTACTCAACCAGTAATTTTTCCAGAGAATCGTACTGTTTACCTGCTTTATTAAGCTGGTTCAGACTGTCTCCCAGCTCATCCAGGGCATCCAGGGCTGCAAAATTTTCCTGGAGGTCCTGGATAAATTGTGGTGAAAGTATATCTGCTTCGGGCACATAAAACCCGGCACTCAGGGCATGATAGATATTTCGGCGGGCTCTGGTTGTTTCAGCTGACATTCCGGCAGGTTCAACTTTGTCCAAGTTATTCACCTCCAGGGTAAGGATAGGCTGGATGCTGCACTGGAAAAACTCTGCTTTGCCCAGAGATATCTTAAATTATACAGGAAGATACAGGAAACTAAAATAATGGGTCCTGATTAAGCAGATGGCTAGCTGTTTTTCAGTCGGGTAAATTCCCGGATGTAATAAACCCGGGGCTCGGTACCCAGATCCTCCTGGAGACGGGTAGCTTCATATTGATCCAGCAGCTGACTCACCCTGCTGCCCGGGTCATCGAGGTCGCCAAAGAATAAAGCCTGAGCCGGACAGGATTCCACACAGTAGGGTTTTAAGCCTTCGGCCAGCCGGTGATCACAGAAGGAGCATTTTTCTACCACACCTTCTCTCCTGATCCCATCCCAGGTTCTGGCCCGGTTGGGATTATAGTAGGGAATTACCTCTCCCCCCACTGTCTGGACCATTTCCTGTCCCTTTTCATCCCGCCAGAAAGGATGAGCTGCTTCGCTGTTATAGCTGATAACATCATAGGGACAGTGATTCTCACAGTTGCGGCAGCCGATGCAGCGCTCGGCATCCATCAGGGTTAGATTGGTGCCGGGATCCTTAAATACGGCCTTGGGATCAACAGGACAGGCCTCAACACAGGGAGCTTCGTCACAGTGATTGCAGAAAGTTGGTTTATAATTGTAGGTAATCTCAGGAAATTCGCCTTCCATTTCTATCTGATTGTTACACCAGTAAAAACCTTCCTGGACATTATTTTCATTTTTACAGGTTATCATACAGGCCCCGCAGCCGGTACAGTGCTGCAGATCTACTACCATCACATAGTTGTTAGCCACGATTTATTCCCTCCTCTAAGCTTTCTCTATTTTGACTCTGGTGTGGCTGTAAAAAGAAGTGCTGCCGCTTAAACGTTCATATTCAGCGGGCATTATTTCATTATTATTGGCACCCCGGGGTACCGCCGCCTCAAAATCTTCGGCAGCCAGCCGGCCGTAGGCCCAGTGGCCCATACCAAAGGTTTTGCAGGCTGTCCCGGGTTTGACAGCTTCCCAGACTTTCAGCTGACAGTATATCTCACCGGTGGGAGAGCTGACTCGAACCTCATCTTCATCGGCAAGCCCCAGTCTTTCAGCATCTTCGGGATGAATTTTAATCACATCAGCCTCGGGGGAATCCCCTGGATCAATTGTTTTCAGGTCATAATACCAGCCGGCATTGGCTGACCGTCCTTCACGATTCATAGCTGATTTGGAATCAACCAGCAGCAGGGGATATTCCTCTGCTTCCCCGACAGTATAGGGTTCTTCATAATGGGGCAGATAGGCCAGTTCTCCAGTCGCTTCATACTTACAGGCCTGCAGCACTTCCTCGACGCTGACACCATGCCTGTCACCATGCTCCTGCAGGGCTTCCTTTAATGTTTCACTGTAAAACTCAAAATTACCGGTGCTGGTAGCAAAATTCCCCCAGTGCTGTTTGAACTCAAAACGATCCGAATTCCAGACCCCGGACTCCTTGAAATCCTCCCAGCCCTGGAATTGCTCTCCGTGACTGTCCAGTTCGGGATCCCAGACAGGCTGCATGTAATGTTTGCTGGCATATTCGGCAAATTCCCGGTAATTTTCCGGTTCAGAACCGGTTTCGGGGTCAACAATCGTCCTGAAGTAATCCAGCATGTTGCTGTAACCTCTATCAGCAAGTTTCTCGGCTAAAAGCCAGGAAAACTCTGCTTCTGGCTCGATCAGAGTCCAGTATCGAGGAATCATGGGTCGGCTGAGCCAGAAATGGGTGTGGAGATTTCCCTTCTGATAGAGCATGCCCCACTGCTCAAACATATGATGGGTGGATGGTATAATTATATCAGCAAACTGGGTCATCTCGGACTGATGGGTTACCAGATGGATATAAAAATCTATTTTGGCCATAGCCTCATCCCAGCGTTCGGTTTCGGGTGCTGAGAAGTTAAAATTGTTCCAGTAACCGATCGCCATCTTGATCTCATAGGGATCCTCTTCTATGATAGAATCGGCCGATACATTGGTGACGACTCCTCCCCCGGATTTGCCATCCTTAAGAGCAGGAAATTCAAGCCTGCCCCGGCGATCGATCATCTCATTTTCCAGACCCTGAAGAGAGATATCATCGAGAAAATCAGTATGATCGGGGAAACTTTGATTGGGAACTCCCGCACCTCTGACGGCTCCTCCTTCGTTATCCACCGAGCCAACCAGTCCGTTGAGAGCATGAATGGCCATGGCATTATAACCGCCGCGGATCTGCATTACTCCCCCGCCGCCCATAAAACAGCAGGCCCGGGGAGCAGCCTGACCGAATTCCCGGGCAACTCTGGTGATCTGCTCTGCTGACAGGCCGGTTCTTTCAGCCGCCCATTCAGGAGTTCTGTCCTTCAACTCTTCATTCCACCATTTAATCAAACCATGGGTATAGTTCTCCGTGAAATCTTCTTCAGCAACTTCCTCTCCAGCGACAAACTGGCTGTCATTGCTGGCAAAATCACCTACAAATTCTTTGTGCCAGAGCCCTTCAACCAGAATTACATGAGCCAGGGCCAGAGCCAGAGCACCATCTTCTCCCGGCTTCACCGGCAGCCACTCATCTGATTTGGCTGCCGTCCGGGAAAATCGGGGGTCAACGGTGGCGATCTTTGCCCCCTCCAGGATGTCGCCCCACTGCCTGGAATAAAGTGAGACCTGGCGGTTGGACTGAATGGGGTCCGTTCCCCAGATCAGGACATAATCACTATTCAAAAGATCATAATCCCTGTAATTCCAATAACCTTCGGTATAATAGGGGCCAAATTTTTCGGCCTCGGCACAGATGGAACTGTGAGAAATCTTATTGGGAGAGCCAACAAATTCCGGTAAAATTCCATAGAGAATGTCCCGCAATCTGGTATAGCGGCCTCTCCAGAGAACAAACTTATGGGAATCTCCATTTTCCCGGAGTTCCATGACCTTATCAGCAATTTCTTCCATAGCTTCCTCCCAGGAGATCGGGACAAACTTGGGGTCAATGCCGCGACCCTTTTCCGGGTTGGTTCTTTTCATCGGTCTTTTAATTCTGTCGGGGTCGTAGACCTGCTGCAAACTTAAATGAGACCGGGGACAGCTGCTTCCACCATTAACCTGCGAGCGGCTGTTACCCCTGACCTTAATTACCCGGCCTTCAACTACATTAGCTTCCAGAGAACACCAGGAAGTGCAGCCAGCACAGCCGGTGGGCACCCACTCTCCATATTGATGTTCTCCTTCCGGCAGCACTTCATAGGGGTCTTCCTCGGCCAGCACCCTGCTGCCGGCAGTTCCTCCGATTCCCAGACCCAGGGCCGCTCCTGATGTTCCCATGATTTTCAGAAAATCACGCCTGCTGATACCTTTCTTCCTGCTGCTCATATTCAGGCCTCCTTGTGAATATTTTATCTTTTTAGAGCAAAATTAAAGGTTAAAATTAAGTAAAAAAATAATGGTTCATTGCTGACAGCAAAGGGCCACCGACAATTAAACAAAATTAATCCTACATATTTTAAAATTCTGGTCAAATTTTAATTTTCCTGCCTGCTAGGGTGATTTTTTTAACGTAAAAATATAAATAAATGATTATTAACAAAAAATATAGGCTCATTTAAATTTCCTTGCTGCTAATTTAATACCGGATAAATATCTACGCTGGCTTGATCTTGTTGTCAGTGCTGGAAGAAGTTAAAAGCTTCTAAAAATAATATCTTGTTCGCCTGCAACTAACGAAAAAATGCTATTTGATAAAGGATAAAATATAAGTTATACCTTTTCACTCTTCAAACCAATCTGCTGCTATAATTCCAAACTAATATCAGGTTTTTCTTGAAGGTCAGTGGGTTTAAACCAGAGACTTTATTGGAATACCAGCTTATTAAAACTTCCCCCAAAGGCAGTTTTCAAAACAAGCCTGTTGTGTTTAAAGATATTTTTGTTTACATTTTCAGGAAGATAGATGGTGATATCATGATAATTTATCTTTTTATATCTCTTATCTGCCCTGTCATCCGGAGCTTCTGTTGCAATCTGAAAGGGGCTTCTCCCGGGAGATTGCCCCCCACAGCAGTCACTGTCAGAACCCAAACTTAGATAAACTTCACCGCCCTCTTCCAGGATATAATTATAAGCTTTTTTATCAATATTGAAGACAGACAACTTATATCACTCCTCTGACAATCTCATTAAATTTTCTGGCAGATTTAATCCTGGGTAAGTTGTGCTTATCCGCTTTTCCAGCTTACCGCCGGGCTTTTGACCTGGACTGATTAATTAAGCTGGCAAACAGATTTTTAAAACAGACATACTTATCCAGCAGATCTTCCGGATGCCACTGAACCCCAAGGCTGAAATTGGTTTATGTCTTTGATTTTGTCAAATTAACCGGAATAAAAACAAGACAGCAAAAACTGGCTTTGCTTTCCTGCTTCAGGAGACAAATAAGTTATTCAGCATTTCCCGGGATTCAAGATAATCTCCTTCCTTTAAAGGCCGGCAATTATCTACTTCCTGCTCTCCACCCAGCAGTTTGAAGGCAAAAGCCATACAGTTTGTCTCACCACAGGCACCACAATTAGTCCCGGGAAGCTGCTTATATATCATTAAGGGATGAGGTTTTTCCGAACGGGTGTAATCCGGAGTTATCTCATCCTTCCTCTCCCAGATATCTCGGATCTGTTTTTTGAGCCATTCAATTACCTGCATGGCATCGGTCGAGTTTTCGGCTTTAATCATGGTCAGCTCTTCGGGGTATAAAGTTAAAACCCGAAAGTCTCTTCTGATGGTTATGCAGGGGACAGCTGGATTAAAGCTGGCTCCTTCCATAACTGCATTGAGATAGGGCAGAACTTCTTCAATACTTTTCCCTAACCTGGCCTTCAGCCTGATTTTATCAGGCTCAGCCAGGCAGGGAGAAATATAAGTTATATCAACTCTTTCCAGCACTATCTAACCTCCTTATCAGGCCGGACGGACCATCCAGGGAAACTCTGCCAATATCCTATCGGCTGCTGTTATAAGTTTCAGCCTCCTCCAGCAAATCCAATTTGAACCAGTTCTTCATCTTCAACAATTATCGGCACTCTGTCCGCTCCAAATTCCTCGGCCACATACTGTCTGGCCTGCTCGTCTTCAGAAGTATTGATTTCCACAAAATCAACACCTTCTTCCCGGTAATGCTTTAAAGCTTTTTCGCAAAAAGGACAGCCTGTTTTGGTATAGATTTTTAGTTCAGCCATTTTAACCCCTCTTTCTTTTTGAGTTTATAAGCTTCAGAAATATTGCTCTGGAAAATAAAATAGATAAGACCAACCCAAAAAACTTCATTTTACCTGAGATAGTTTTGATAGCCCTCAAAGCAGGGTGTATATTTTTCTTTAAACTGCGGCAAAAAAACTTTTTCAACAAATTCCAGTGCTTCTTCGGGGTCCTGTTTAGTTTTAAGTTCTGCCAGGCGTCTTTGCTCTTCTTCCTGCAGGACTATAAATATCTTGTCCATAATTGACCTCCTCAAATCAATGCTGCTATTTATTAGAAGGATCGGACATTTTAGAACGCCTCTGTAAATCCTGATCCTTAAACTGGGGCAGGACAACTTGAGTGATAAATTCCAGAGCATCTTCTGGATCTCGATCTATCCTGATTCTTTCGAGCATCAGTTGAGCATTTTCATTAAGAGCAATAAAAACTTTTCCCATAATATAACCCCCTGATACCTCTTAACAGTTTCTTTCAAAGATCTTTTGACATTATCTCTCGACAGTTTCTTTCAAAGATCTTTTGACATTACCATCACTTTTAAGATAAACTGAGTTGCTCATCTTGCCAGAATTTCTTCTAAAGCTTTTTCCAGCTGATCTAGTTCTTCTTTCTCGGTAAACAATCCCGGGCTGACGCGCAGGCTGCCCCGGTTTTCCAGTCCAAGTTCCCGGTGAATAACCGGGGCACAGTGGAGGCCTGCCCTGACCATAATATCATAGACTTCATCCAGCACATAGGCCGCTTCGGCAGCCGGAATGCTGGCAAGGTTAAAAGAAACTACCGCAACCCTCTCTCTGGCAGAACCGGGGCCATAAACCTCGCATCCCTCTAGTCTATTTAACTTCTCCAGCAGCATCTCCGTTAACTGGAGTTCCCTTGCTCTGATTTCATCGAGACCACGATCCAGAATATATTCCACTCCAGCCTTAAGACCGGCCAGCCCCATAGTATTGGGAGTGCCTGATTCATATCGGTCCGGCAGATCTTCAGGCTGAGTTTCTAGATAGGACTTACTGCCTGTACCGCCTTCTTTAAGAGGTTTCAGTTCAATTTCTGGAGCCAGATAAAGGCCCCCTGTACCGGTAGGGCCCAGCAGCCCCTTATGGCCGGTAAAACCCAGCAAAGATATCCCGGCTTTTTCCACATCAATAGGCAGCACCCCGGCTGTCTGAGCAGAATCAAACAGCAACGGCACCTCATACTCCTGACAGAGGGAGCCTATCTCCTGAAGCGGCATTATTGCTCCGGTAACATTGGAGGCATGATTGACCACCACCAGCTCAGCCCCGGGGCCAAGAACTTCTTCCAGCTCAGCTACATCCAGCTGGCAGCCTTCAGGATTGGCCAGCCGGGTAACCCTGATATTCCTTTCCTTTTTTAAATGCATCAGGGGGCGCCAGACAGCATTGTGCTCAATGCTGGTTGTAATGACATGATCTTCCGGCCCCAGCAGGCCCTTAAGAGCCAGGTTTAAAGCTTCAGTTACATTGGCTGTAAAGATAATCCGGCTGAGATCACTGATATTGAAGAGCTGACCCAGGGCACGCCGGGTATTGAATACCAGCTGCTCGGCCTGGATAGCTCGCTGATAGGCACCCCGACCAGGGCTGACGCCTATATTTCTCTGATAATCTTCAACTGCCTGATAAACTGCTTCCGGCTTGGGATAGGAAGTGGCAGCATTGTCAAGATAAATAGCCATGGTTAACACCTCTTCTTTTTAAACACAAGCTGTAAAAGCCCGGATAATCTTTACTGTTTATCCTGGCTCTTTAAAAGTTATTTCCAGCTTTACTCCTGCTCAAGTTTTTCATTAATTTCAGCAGCTCTACTGCAGCAGCTCTTTAATTTTATCGCGGGAAGGTACCTCGCCGGAAACAACAACCTCACCATCAATTGTCACTGCCGGGGTTAAAGCAATGCCTCTTTCCATTACCTCATTCATATCGGTAATATGGTTTAATTCTGCTTCGATCCCCAGCTCTTCAATAATTTCCTCAAATCTTCTGGCCGTGGTCTCGCAATTTTTACAGCCTGGACCAAGAACTTCAATTTTCATCTAAACTCACCTCCTGTGGTTTTTTCATTTTCTTTTCACTCATGTTTCTCTTCCTTATCCTGGTCAGGTTTCTTATTTCTTTACCATATCTTGCTCAGAATGTTATAGCAATTAACCATGATGCTGCTGGTAAAAAGCTTATAGCTTATAAGCTGTATTTTAAAATCTTACCAGTCTGCTATCAGCAGCCTAATTATCAGAGAACCAGATTACCGTAAATCATTCCGCTGATTGTTGCCATAATAACCACCAGCACAATAAAAACAGCAGTTCTTTTAGTGCCAAGAACCCGATGAATAACCAGCATGTTGGGCAGGCTTAAAGCCGGACCGGCCAGCAAGAGTGCCAGAGCGGGGCCATTGCCCATTCCCAGGCCCAGGAGGCCTTCGAGAATGGGAATCTCAGTCAGGGTAGCAAAGTACATGAAGGCTCCCAGCACGGAAGCAAGCAGATTGGCAGAAAGGGAATTGCCGCCAACCAGATTGGCCACCAGACTTTCAGGAATCAAGCCTGCTTCTGTTCCGGGACGGCCCATAAGAAATCCGGCAATCAGAACCCCGGCAAAAAGCAGCGGGGTGATCATCTCGGTAAACTCCCAGGTGGAGTCAAGCCATTCGGAAATTTCCTCCCGGTCAAACCATTTAACCAGCATGAAGGCCAGAACAGCCAGCAAGGCAACTGCCACCGGCCAGCGAATCTGATAAATGGTATGCCAGATGCCTTCAGCCTGTTCCGGTTCTGCCCAGGCCAGAAAGATTAATATCAACACCAGAGTTGCGAAATAGAAGATATTCTGCAGGCCCGAACGTTTCTCTTCTCCAGTATCAGGGGCAACCTGCATAGCTCGATCCTGGCGGGCCTGATCCTCTTCTTTGAATACAGTTGCCATTATTATTCCAATGATAAAGGCAAAACCTACCGCGCCAACAACTCTGGCCAGACCAAGCTGCCAGCCCAGAACCCGGGCAGTCAGGATTATAGCAAGGATGTTAATTGCCGGCCCGGAATATAAGAAAGCGGTGGCAGGACCGATGCCGGCGCCGGTCTTGTAGATGCTGGCAAAAAGGGGCAGCACCGTGCAGGAACAGACTGCCAGAATGGCTCCGGATACGGAAGCTACTGAATAGGCTATCCATTTTTTAGCTTCCCTGCCAAAGTATTTAATTATGGCATTTTTGGAAAGAAAGCTGGCTATGGCGCCTGCAACAAAAAAAGCCGGGATCAGGCAGAAGAGCACATGTTCGCGGGCATAGTACTGCACCATGTGAAAGGCTTCCAAAATCGATTCCTGAATCAGACCGCTTTCAAAGGGAATAAAGTAGACTGCTACAAAAGCAATAATAAATAACAGTATTTTGTTAAATCTGGACATTATTTCACCTCCCGGCTTTTAATTCTAACCTTATTAAATGGCAGTTTATACCATTAGACGGGTTCTTTCATAGATCTTGTGATATTACCGTTTTTTCCTATTGTCATTAACCCTCCAGGAGATCAAGCTCTGATCTGCTGCGCTTAAGTTTCTCCCGAAGGATATCATCCAGGCAGTTAAAGATGCTTGCCAGGCAGGGAGTCCTCAGTTGATAGTAACTATTAAGGCCCTCTTTTCGCCTGGCCAGAATGCCGGCATCCTTTAAAATGCCCAGATGTTTGGAGATGCTGGACTGGCTGGCAGCCACCATCTCCGTTATTTCCTGAACACATAACTCATCCTCTCCATGCAGGATATCTATTATTTCCAGCCTGATGGGATGAGCTATTGCCCGAGCGACCTCTGCTCTGGCCCGATACAATTTTTCGCTAATTATAATCACCGCCCCCAAATTTTTCAAAAAAGTTCAGTATTTATGATTCCTGTTAATCCCGATTTCTTGCTGATTCTAATCCTGGCAAAATAACAGGCAGTGAATTCTCACTTCTCACATTTACACCTTTAAGATGTTTTATTACATAATTATATTATAATATTAGAATATAGTTGTCAAATAGAGAACCGGAGTTAATCCGGTTCTCAAAAAATCATAGCCTGTCTTTATAATGCTGTAATTATTATGATTATGCTGAAAGCTTTAGGGGCTTGAACTTAACTGCCCGCTTCTTTCTGCCGGAAACCAGTGCTGGGTTCTCAGGCAAATCTGAACCAGAATCAGCATGACCGGAACCTCTATCAGCATACCTGTTACAGCTGCCAGAGTTGCTCCTGAATCTATTCCGAAGAGTGTGATTGCCATAGCGATGGCAACCTCAAAGTGATTGCTGGCTGCTATCTGAGAAGTGGGGGCAGCATCTTCATAGGTCAGACCAATTTTTCGAGAAGCAAAGTAACCAATGGCAAAAATAACTGCTATTTGAATTGTCAGGGGAATTAAAACCATCAGCACTGTCAGCGGATTGGAAAGAACCAGCTGAGATTGAGGAGAAACGATTACAACTATGGTGAATAAAAGGGCTGCTATCGAAACATAATGCAGCTTCTCGGTGAATCTTTCAAATTCTTCTTCACCCTTCCTTTCCAGCAGAACTTTCCTGGTATAGTAGCCAGCAACCAGAGGCAAACCAACATAGGTTAAAACCCCGAAGGCAATTCTGGCAATCGGCACCGGAACATCGGCTATGGGAAGCAGTAATACAGCCAGTGGGCCGTAAAGAAATACCATGGAAAGAGAATTAATTGCAACCATTACCACTACATGGCCCATGTTACCTTTAGAAAGATAACCCCAGACCAAAACCATCGCAGTACAGGGAGCAATGCCCAGCAAAATCATACCTGCTATCAGTTCACTGCCCAGTTCATAACCAATGAAAGGGCTCCAGATCACCCGGAAAAATAGCCAGGCAATAAAAGCCATGGTAAAGGGCTTAACTGCCCAGTTCAAAATCAAGGTGGTGGCTATTGGCTTGGTAGATTTCCCGGCCTGAATTATTTTTCTAAAATCAGTCTGCACCATAATGGGATAAATCATCAGAAAGAGGGCTACAGCTACCGGCACCGGGTAACCGGCAATCTCGATTGCTTCAAAGGTATCGGTTAATCCTGGAAATATCTGTCCTAAAGCCAGCCCCAGTACTATACACAATCCAACCCAGACAGTAAGGTATTTTTCGAAAAACCCTAACTCCTGTTCCTCCTGCATAATTTCCAACTCCTTCCAGCCGATTTTTGGGAATTATTTTTGATAATTATGCTTAAAATATCAGTTAATACATTTATATTTGCTTTCGCTCATATATAGTATAAAATATCAATATATTTTTGTCAATAATAAAACAAAATAAATTAGCTATCCAATCAATGATTACTTGACAAATCAATGTATTTTCTGGTATTCTTATTAATAATTATTATAATTTGGCCTTGACAAAAGCATTTAGGAAGAGTATTATATGAGTAGAATCAATTATAGATGTTTTGTTTGGCATTATAAACTTTCACATAAAATTAATTGAACGAGTGGCAGGATATATGGTTATCTTACAAATTGAAAGGTTAAAGTAAGCCCATTAAGGAAGATGATATCAATTTAAGGAAAGGGTGGGAAAAGTGGCAGATATCATTAATATAATGAAGGCTCTGGGACAGGAAAACAGGCTGCGTATTTTAAATCTGCTTAACCAGCAGAAACTCTGCGTCTGTGAGTTGCAGAATATCATGGATGAAAACCAGTCCAATATTTCCCGGCATCTAAATGTCTTAAAGCAGTCCGGACTGATATCCAGTGAGAAAGATTCCCTGTGGATTTATTATTATTTAAACAGAAAAACCCTTGAAAAACACCCTTTCATTTCTACAATCCTGACCTATGAACTGCGCGGGGCGGATTTCTGTCAGGAAGATAATGAGAGATTAAATATCTATCAGGAAAGCGAACTAAATTGTGATGATTTAAAAGGCAGCAATTTATTTGAGGCTTTGAAATAGCAATATCAGGGCTATCTAATCTTCAAACCAGTAAAACAAACCAGCAAAACCAGGATTTAATACTAAGATCCACTTAGCTCCATCCAGAAATTGAAAGCCTAAAGAAGTATTCAGGCTAAAGACAAATCAAAACCTAGGAGGCCAATAAATGTCCGAAAACAATGAAGCAAGAGGTCTGGGAATCTTCGAAAAATATCTTACAGTCTGGGTGGCCGCCTGTATCGTAGCCGGTGTTTTAATCGGCAGATTCTGGCCGGCTTTTCCCGAGACTTTAAGCCAGTGGGAATATGCTCAGGTATCCATCCCGGTGGCAATATTAATCTGGTTTATGATCTATCCCATGATGGTGCAGATTGACTTTTCCAGTATAATTTCAAGCGGTAAGAAGCCAAAGGGGCTGACCATAACCCTGGTAACCAACTGGCTGATCAAGCCCTTTACCATGTTCTTTTTCTCCTGGCTGTTTCTGCAGGTTTTCTTTCAAAATATCATCCCGGCCGATCTGGCCCAGGAATATGTGGCTGGAGCGATTCTGCTGGGAGCAGCGCCCTGTACTGCCATGGTTTTTGTCTGGAGCTATCTGACCGATGGCGACCCGACCTATACCCTGGTGCAGGTTTCGGTTAATAACCTGGTCCTGGTAGCAGCCTATGCCCCTCTGGTCATGTTCCTGCTGGGCTTAAGTGATATTATCGTACCCTATAATACTGTAATCCTATCTGTAGTTCTTTATATCTTGATTCCCCTGGCTGCCGGATATATCACCCGGAAAAGGTTAATTCAGAGCAAAGGCATTGCCTGGTTTGAAAATGTTTTTTTAAAAAAGATTGATAATTTCACCACCATCGGCCTGCTCTTGACCCTGATCCTGCTCTTTTCTTTCCAGGGTGAGGTGATTGTCAATAATCCTTTCCACATTGTGCTGATTGCCATTCCACTGACGATACAGACTTTCTTTATCTTCACCCTGGCCTATGTCTGGGCAAAACTCTGGAAGGTTAAACACTCAGTGGCTGCCCCGGCTGCCATGATCGGCGCCAGCAACTTCTTTGAGCTTGCCGTGGCCACAGCAATTGCCCTCTTCGGCCTGGGTTCCGGAGCGGCTCTGGCAACAGTGGTCGGAGTGCTGGTTGAGGTTCCGGTCATGCTAACCCTGGTGGCCATTGCCAATAAAACCCGGCATTGGTTCAAACCGGCAGTTGAAGATAAGCCAGCAACAGCTGATAACATCCAGTAATATAAAGCTTTTATTAGCACTCTCTAGCGCTCTCTGAAACTTAGGTAGCAGCTTTAAAATTGCAAAAAAGCTGCTCAGACAGGCTGGACCAGGATAAAATAAAAAAATGATAATGATAAGAAAAATTATCAAATTTAAATACAAATTTAAATAGAGAAAGAACAGCCTCAGAGAGTTCCTGAAGCTGCTCTTTTTTGTTCTCTTATATTTGTTCTTATAATTGTTTTTATATTAGGATCTTATCCGGGAAAAATTAATAGCTCTAATCAGCAAAATTCTAGGCAAGCTTTTGTTTGGGATCCAGGGCATCACGAAGACCATCACCCAGAAGGTTAAAAAATAAAACCATTACAAAAATTGCCAGACCAGGGAAAGTTGCTATCCACCAGGCTACAGCTAAAAATTTATAACCTTCTGTCAGCATATTCCCCCAGCTTGGTATGGGAGGCTGGGCACCGAGCCCCAGAAAACTAAGTCCGGATTCAATCAGAATAACCTGGGCCATAAATAATGTTCCCTGAACTATTATCGGAGCCATGGCATTGGGCATCAAATGGCGCAGAATTATTCGAAAATCACCGGCGCCAATAGTCCGGGCTGCTTCAGCAAATTCCTGATTTCTCAAGCTTAAAAATTCCCCCCTCACAATCCGGCAGGTTCTCGTCCAGTATATTATACCGATTACTATCATGGTATTAACTAGACTGGCTCCAAAGAGCGAAATTATGGTTAAAGCCAGAAACAGGGCCGGGATACTCATGATGACATCGGTAAATCTCATAATGAGATTGTCCACCCAGCCGCCATAAAAGCCTGCTATTGAACCCAGAATAATTCCAATCACCAGAGCCATTCCGGCAGCTCCAAAACCAATCTGCAGCGATACTCTTGAACCCCAGACTACCCGGCTGAAAACATCGCGACCATAACCATCTGTCCCGAAATAATGCTGGGAGCTTGGCGGCGCCAGGCGATTGGTCAGATTCTGGCTGGAGTAAGGATGGGTGGCAATATAGGGGGCAAATATCGCTACAACAATAACTGCAATCACCACAACCCCTCCGGCCACAGCCATGGTATTTTTTTTAAATCTTTTCCAGGTGTTTAGCAGCTGGCTGGAATTTTTGCTAACTGACAAAATAATCACCTCTAGTTATATGTGATCTGGGGATCGATAAAAGTATATATTACATCCACGCCGAGGTTGGCCATAACAGTAACAACAGCAACTACCATATTAACACCCATTATGACAGGATAATCCCGCTGAAAGACTGCATTTACAGCCATTCTACCCAGTCCCGGCCAGGCAAATATTGTTTCAGTCAATACCGCACCACCGATCAGGGCCGGCAGAGTCAAACCTACTACCGTGGTTATGGAAATTAAAGCATTTCTAAAAGCATGTTTGAAAACCACCGATCTTTCATTAAGACCTTTAGCCCGGGCTGTTCTAATATAATCCAGGTTTAAAACTTCCAGCATCCCTGATCGGGTGAAACGCATAAAGGTTGCCATCCGGATTGCTCCCAGTGTGATAGAAGGCAGCACCAGATGATGCAGACGGTTTAATATGTCACCCTCTCTACCATAGGTTGCCATACCGGAGGCAGGAAATAATCTCAGCTGGAAAGCAAAAATTAAAATTAAAACTATCCCCAACCAGAAAGAGGGAAAGGAAATACCAAGAAATGATATTACAGTGGTTATTTTATCAGTCAGAGAATACTGTTTCACAGCTGAAAGAACACCTATCGGAATAGCTACAATAAGAGATATCATAAATGCTGAAAAAGTTAAGATTATGGTATTGGGCAGCCTGGTGCGCAGCATAGAGATAACCGGTTCTCCCGAACGAAAAGAATTGCCCAGATCACCCTGCAGCAGGGAAGTTAACCAGCGCCAGTATCGAATCGGCAGCGGCTGATCAAGTCCAAGATTGGTTCTGATTCTGATGGCAGCTTCGGGAGATATATCATCACCCATCAGCACAGCTTCCGGCCCTCCGGGAGCGATATTCATCAGAAAGAACAAAATTATTGAAACACCTATTAATATCGGGATTGTAATTAGAAGCCTGCGCACTAGAAACTTAGACATTGACTCACCTCAAATCCTCCATTTTGGCCCATTCTTAATAAAACCGCGGGACAGTCAAGCCCCGCGGTTTGCTGACCTAATTATTGTGATAAACCTGTAATAATTCCTGGCTATTGTCCTGTCTATTACTTAACGAAAGTCCAATTAAAGCTGACTGTATCTGTTATCAGTCATCCAGCCAGACATTTTTCAGAGACAGGAGTATTCCTTCCCGCTGAGGTGTAGGAACCCAGCCCTTATAGCGATGATCTATTACATTAATCTGATCATCGAAGTAACCAAAGATATAGGGCTGCTCTTCGGCCAGAATTTCCTGAACCTCATAGTAATATTCCTTCCGCTGCTCCAAGTCCATCTCCCGGCGGGCTTCTTCCAGCAGCCAGTCAACCCGATCGTTGGCATACTGGGAGGTGTTGCGTCCGGGGAACTGACTGGAATGCCAGACGGTATAGCCATAGCCATCAGGATCAGCAGTTCCTGTCCAGCCCACCACAACTGCCTCATAATTTGCTGCAAGCAATCTGTCAACAAAGGTTGGCCATTCTGAGAGGGAAACAGTGACATCCACTCCAATCTGCCCCAGCTGTTCCTGAATAATAACAACCATCTGTTCTCTCAGTTCATTACCCTGATTGGTCTCCAGGGTGAAAGCCAGTCTTTCACCATTACGCTCCAGAATACCGTCATCACCAGGTGTCCAGCCCAGATCTGCCAGCATTTCCTTTGCTTTTTCAGGATTGTAGGGAAATTTCATGACATCAGGATTGTAGGCCCACATACCTTCAGGGAAAGGACCGGTTGCTTCCTGGCCATAACCCAGCAGGATATTATCAACTATTGACTCCATATCAACTGCATAGGAAAGAGCCTGGCGTAATTCTACCTCTTGAAATAGAGGATTGGTCAGCTGAAAGCCCATATAGGTATATGCTACTGTATCAGTCTGGTAAACATTTAGATTCGGGTCTGCTTCCAGCGAGGGAATCATTTCCGGTGGTGGAGACTGCATGTAATTTATTCCCCCGGTTCTGATTTCGGTAACCTGAACCGTCTGATCAGGAATAATCCTGTAAATAACCCGGTCCAGATAGGGCCGACCCTCATGGTAATCCTCAAAAGCTTCAACTACTATCCGGTCATCTCTTTGCCATTCAACAAACTTAAAGGGACCGGTCCCTACAGGGTTGGAGTTAAAATCGGTCTGGTTAACATCTACACCTTCCAGCAAATGTTTGGGAGCTATACCGAGATCAAGAGCAACAGTTAAAAAAGGAGCATAGGGTTCTGCCAGGTTAAAAACAATCTGATAGGGATTTACAATTTCTATCCCTCCGGAAGCTTTAAATTCTTCCAGAGCTGCTTCAGCTTCAGCTGTATACTCCTCAGAGCTTATTTCTTCTTCTCCCAGCAGTCCATCAAGCTCCCCGATGCGGGCTAAATACTCATCTGCCCCCAGCAGACTGTCAAAATAGGGGCGCTTGACACTGTTTGATTTGTAATCCATAATAGAATGAATGGTAAATTCCACATCTTCTGCGGTAAATTCTACCCCATCATGAAACTTAACCCCTTCCTTCAGGTTAAAAGTAATAGTTCTGCCATCTTCAGAAACATCCCAGTCTGTGGCCAGAACGGGCTGAGGGCTGAGATTTTCATCGAGACGGATCAAACTATCAAAAATCCAGTAATTTATGTCATATGATGCTGAATCAGACTCAATTATAGGATTAAGATAGGAGGCATCCGCAATAGAACCGATAATAATCTGACCGCCATGTCTTTCCGCTGCTACTCCACCGGCCAACAGGACTACCAACATTACCATCATAACAAGACCTAGAAAAAATTTACTTTTCAAAATATCCCTCCTCCAAGCTGGTAAAGCTCAAAATAATCCCCGATTAAAATTTCTGGTTAACTTTAACCAGTTATTTTGAGCTTTTTCAATATTATTCTACCTAATAATACATAGAATTATATCTAATTAAAGCGATAAAGTCAAGGCTCTTATCGGCATATTATTCTGAATATTGTTATTAAATTCAATTGTTATTAGATTCATTATTATTCCATCAAGCAGTATGCTCTCATTTTTAGTTCAAAGCCTAAGGGAGCAGCCCCAAAACAGGAATGCTAAAATATAGATACTATAGGTTTGATAATATGGTTATAGATAATATAAATGGTGTAAATAACTATCCCCAAAAAAATTATCCAGACAATAATTCCTGTCAGGGAATCTGTGAGTGAGAACAAAAAACCTTTTATCCTATAATAAGTTCTGGCAACTATAC
>SLJX01000075.1 GCA_007134885.1 Halanaerobiaceae bacterium | reverse complement strand
TAGCAGAAATTCTTAAAGTAAAGACGGTAACAGTCAGAAGCTGGTTAAATAATGAGGAACACCCCCTGAAGGGGGCAAAGATGGGCAAATTATGGAGAATTGAGAAAGAAGATCTGGAAAGATATATCCAGGATCAAAAGGAGGGCAAATAATGAGGTGCCCGAATTGTGAAAGTGAAAATATCCAAAAAAGCATAGTAATTGAAACCCATCAGAGTGCAATAAAAGAATTAAATCATGATGTAGAATATAATGTCTGCAGGGACTGCAAATATAAATGGGAATGCTCAGAAAATAAGAGCTAGGGTAGAGCTGGATTATAAAATTTGGGTTGGTTATGAAAATGAAATAAAACTGGACCGGGTTTTATGTGAGCCGAATTTTTACTTTTTCAAATTATGCTGCAGTAAAACTTCAGAAGATGCTGGAGGAGACTTAAGTATACTGAAGTATACAAAAGTATACTGAAGCCAGATGCTGATGAGTTTTTCAGTTCTTCATTGAATTTCAGTCCTCCGGGAAGAGATTATCCAGCAAAGAGAAGGGAGGGAAATAATATGCGCAAAGTTTTCGTAAAAGCAGTGGGCATCCAGGTTGAAGAACAGGTCCCAGTAATTTTACTGCAGGAGGAAGATAGTACGGGCATACTTCCTATTGGAGTTGGCAGGGCAGAAGCTCAGGCAATTGTGGTGGCTATGAAAGACAGGGAGCCTTCCCGACCCATCAGTTATGATCTTATGAATGAAGTAATGAAGTGCCTGAATGCCAGTCTTGAAAAAGTAGTGGTCCATGAGCTGAAGGATGATGTTTTTCACGCCCGCTTTGTTATCAAGCACGATGAGAAAAGCTATGCTCTTGATGCCAGGCCCAGCGACTCCATAGCCATGGCCCTCAGAACAGATGCCCCTATCTTTATATCTGATAAAGTGGCAGATAGAGCCCTGGTTAGAAAAGGAGAAAGAGAAGATGAGGAGGACCTTCCCGGAGAAGTCAGAAATGAAGACCAAAAATTTAAAAATTTTGTGGATGAGGTTTTTGAGAATGTTGCTGTCGAGGAGGAAGAAGAGAATGATTGACTGCCGGGAAAGCATGGGGGATGTTCTTTTTATTTAACTGCAGTTGTGGGTATGGTTTTGGCCCGGAAAGAAGTTTGGATATAATTGTTAAAATTTATGTTAAAATTGATAAAGCTGTGTTCCGGAAATGTCAGGGGAGTACTCAGAGGTTTAATCAGGGGCTTAATTCAAGAAGAGGTAAGAGAAGAGGCTGATATTGGCTCAGAAATTATGAAAATTACAAAAACACCAATCTATCCGCCTAAAGCCTGGTTTTGACCTGTTTAAATCTTGGTTTTGCTCTATTTATAACCTGGTTTTAACCTGCTTAAAGCCTTGTTTTGCCAAGTTTAATGGCCAGCTTAGAGGAGAAAATGAGCTCACCGGAGTATTATTTCAAGGCGCTTGATTTTAAACTTGAGGCCAGAAAAGTGATGAAAGAGATTTTTCTGGTGATTGATTCCGACCTTTTATACTTTTAAACTTTAAAAGTTTATGCTTTTTATGCTTATTAAAGAAGGGAGAAGGATAAAATGTTTAAAAAAGATTTTTTAAGCGGGAAAAATAGTTTCAGAATAGGGGCCGGCTTGCTTATTTTAAGCCTTATTCTGGTATTGGCTTTTTCTCTTCAGGCAGAGGCAGTCGATCCTAAGGGAGTAAGGGAGTATTTTGAGCTCAACCGCGAGGTCCAGAAGCAGTTAAACCGGCTGCAGGATGTTGAGGATTTGAGAGAAGAGAGGGACCAGTATGAAGAAAATGTTAAAGAATGGGCGCAGGAGGCTCTCGGTGAGATAAGTCATTTCTTTGGCGAGTATGCTTTGAGAGAGCCCATGGTGAAGCTCACCAAATCCCCTCATCGGATAATGTTTACCGGACGGGATGAACACATCTGGCTGGAAGGGGGTTTTTCTCTGGGAGAGCATCTGCCGCTCAAAGAAGGTCTGGGGATGGCCTGGCTTACCGGGCTTGATCCCTATCTGATATCTGCTATCTATGGTCTTCAGAGCCAGGCCGAGATTCTGGAGGCTCCCGGAACCTGGGAGCTGGCGCAGGCCTATCGTGATCAGCTGATGGCTGAAGTGGAGTATTATGATGTCCTGCTGGAGCTGCCGCTGGAAATGCCGGTGGAACTGCCTGAAGAGGAATTACCTGAGGAGGAACTGCCGGATGAGGAAATTGAGGAGAGAGAAGCCGGGGCTCAGGATGAGGAACTTGAGGAAAAAGAAGCTGGGACCCAGGATAAAGACCTTGAGGAGAGAGAAGCCGGGGCTCAGGATGAACAGGGAGAGCAGCAGCTTTATAATTTTATCAAGGAAACGATGGAGGCCAGAGAGGAGCAGGCAGAGGAAATTCCCTACTTTTATGATACAGCCATAGAAGATTATGCCCGGCTGATGAGCAGAATTGCAGGAAATCCCAGCAAGGTCCAGGAACCAGAATATGTCACCAGTTTAACAGGGCTGGGAGGCTGGGTAACGGCACCGGGTGAACCGATGAGGGTCACGGTTGATGGCAATGTCTACAGCAAAAGCTTTCTGGCCACCCTGTTTCATGAATACATTCATCAGGTTCATCTAGAGATGGGCGCTCCACTCCTTCATTTTCAACCTCTGGTAGAACCCTCCTGGATGACCCAGTTTAAGCTTAGAGTTGCAGAAACTGCTACCCGGCTGGCCGAGGATAAACTGGTTGCTTTATATGAAAAGCACCAGCTTGAAGATGATGTTTTAATTGAAGAATGGGAGCTTTACGATGAGCGGATAAAAGAAGGGCAGGAAAGGATTGCCGGTATCTATGAAGAGGGACGGGAGCTGGTGGAAGCGGGCAGGCAGACAGAGGCTGAGAAGTTTTTCCTGGAAAGTTCCCGGAAACTCAAGGAAAAGGGCCATGTCGGTTTCAGAGTAAATCAGGCCACTATGGCAGGCTACTACCAGAACCGCAAGCTTTATGGTTATGTAGAGGACGAGATCACCAGGATGTTGAGATTTATGCGGGATTATACCACTATCAAAGAGTTTATTGTGATAACATCTGATATCACCTCGCCGAGGGTATTGAGAGAAAAATATGAGAGAGTTAAGCGGGATGTAGAAGAAGATATAGTAGATGGCCTTAGTAGCAATAAAAGCCTTAGGGGCAATGACAGTTCCAGAGGTGATGAAGGTTCCAGTGTTGATGAAGGTTCAAGGGTTTATGAAGATTCAAGGGTTTATGACGGTTCCTGGAGTTATGAAAGCTCCAGGGGTGATGACGGTCCTGGTGGTAATGACGGTGCTGGAAATAATTATATTGTAGAAAGCCCGGCCCTGGAGATTGATTCCAGGCTATATTTTTCTCTTGCCAGAAGATCACCTGAAATAGTTTATTGAGTTATTTTATAATGGCCAAATTAAATTATTGCGAATAAGGAATTATCATATGCTTAATAAATAAGGGAGCTATCCAGTGAATAAGAAAGCTGTCCAGAAATAAGAAAGCTATCAAGGAAAAAGAGAGCTACCCTGGAGTAAAATAGCTATCAAGGAATAAGAGAGCTACCCAGGAGTAAAAAAGCTATTAAGGAAGCAATCTGGCTAAAAAAACAGAGGGGATTTGATATGCCGTTTCAGAAGGCTGTCTCGAAAAATTATAGTGAAAAAGCCTTAAATATATTTCTGATTCTATTGCTGTTAATAACAGCATTGATGCTTTTCCCGGGGGAAGTCCAGGCAGAGGCAGATCAAGATTACCCGACTGACTTTGAAGAAAAACAGGGAGGATATCACGGTGTTTTTTTCAGAGCTGGCCCCGAACAAAAGATGAAAATAGCATTAAGTTTCGATGACGGGCCTTCTTCTAATTATACTCCTCTAATTCTTGACATACTAAAGGAATATGACATTAAGGCCACCTTTTTTCTCCTGGGAAAGCAGGTTGAGAGACATCCTGAGCTGGCCCGACGAATTGATAGGGAAGGCCACAGCATAGGCAATCATTCTTACTCTCACCGCAATTTTACCAGGCTGGACTGGGAGACTGTTAAGAAGCAGGAGATTGAACGGACCGGAAAGTTAATAGAAGACCTGACAGGTCAGTCTCCGGAGCTGGTAAGGCCACCTTTTGGTAAAATAACTGAGGAGCAGATAGTTCTTTTATCCGAACTGGGATATAAAGTGATAAACTGGTCGGTTGACACCAAAGACTGGCGTGAGGATAATAATAATCCCGGAATGCTGCTAACCAGGACTCGTCTTAAAGTCCATCCTGGAGCTATAATACTGATGCACGATGGGGGAGGAGACCGCTCTCATACCGTGGAATTTCTCCCGGAACTTATTGAGATGCTTCAAAATAAAGGGTATGATTTAGTCTCTGTTGATGATATGCTCTCCTTGCCATAAGTTTATTAAGTGTAAAAAAACAACCTCCCGGAAAAAATCGTATTCCAGTCAAATATGCTTTTATCGAAGGGACAGAAACTGATTTAGTTATAGCACAGGCAATATCACTACCTGATAAATTATACTCTACTAATACAGGGGCTTTAATTAGCTTTTGAGGACTGCAGGTTTTTTTTGAGGGCCTGCAGGGTTTTTATATAGCTACTGAGGACCTCCAGGGCTTTTTTAATTAGCTTCTGAGGACTTCCAGGGGTTTAATTAGCTTTTGAGTATCTGCAGGGGCTTTGAACAAAAAAATGCCTGCCAGGAGGGTACTCACTGAGGGGAGAACCATTGCAAAGCACCCAAAAACCCGGCAGGCAAACTATATATCTAATTAATAGTTATATTATACAGAGAAATCAGCTGCAAAGCAAGCCCGACAATTGGACTTATATCAGATAAATATCAGATAAACTTCCTTTCTCTCACAGCTACTCAAATAAGAGACTATGTATTTTTAATTGCCAGACTCTGTATTTTTTCTTTGCCAGAGGCAGATTTGGGCTGCCGGTACTGGAAATGATGCTAATAGTTTGCAATTTGTGATTTTCGTTTGCTTCTTTTCCTGAAAGTAAATTAATCGGCCCCTTTTTTGGTCAGCTCAGGGCTCTCGATGTTTTCTGCAGGGATCTTACCACCACATAGGCCAGGAGCCCATCCATCATGTGATGGAGAAGTGTACCAATCCCCACTAATACACCTGCCTCATAAAAAGAAAACCCAAAGGGAACTACTATCAGGGCTTCACCCAGGGCATGGATAGGAGCTACCGCTACCAGGGCCCAGCCAAAACCGATACCCTTCTTAATTAGATAGGCACCCGTTCCCCCTACCAGAATGTGAACTGCAGCCCGGGCCCCGATGACAGGTCCCATGATCAGAAAAAATCCCAGTGCGGAACCAAAGCCCACAAACACCGCAGCAAAAGGGCTTATAAGCATGGATATAAATACGGGGAGATGCGAGGCCAGGGTGGCAGAAAAGGGTGGAATATAGATGCGAAGATAACCCCCGAAAGCCACCGGAATTAAAATTGCAATGGCTGTGAGCAAAGCCCCATAAACTATCTCCTGCAGTCTGCTGTTAGTCTGCATATAAAAAAGCCTCCTATTAATTATTGCTTTCACATTTACATGATATAATGATATATAAATTTTAGTGTATTGTCAACTGTATATACAGCAGAATGTAAAAAAATAATATAAAAAAAGATTAGATTTAATCCTTCAGCAGGAATCCTTCTTCCTGGAGAGCAGCTTTTATCCTTCTATAGGCGCTTTCATTGATAACTTCGATGTTGTGAAAGTGAACCCCCTCGGTGAGTGTGCAGAGCAGTGAGGACTCCTTGCCCTTTATTGTATCCAAAAATTGAGATACATCCTCCTGGTTTTTCAACATCAGCATACCTTTTAGTTCACCATACAGGGGATGATCCACAGTGACATCGATAACTTTAGCGCCAAGACTTACAATGGTTCGAAGTTCCTCTTCCACCCTTTCCTGACCGTGCTGACAGGCTAATGTATACTGTTCTCTGCCTTGAGCTGCTTCTGCCAGCAAATAACCGCGGGGAGTGGCAATTATATTATGGTTTTTCGCTCTTAACAGGGCAATGTCCTGTACTATAACCTGCCTTGTTACCGAAAACTGTTCCGCCAGTCGATTGCCGGTCATAGGCTCTTCGGCATCCTGCAAAAGGGATAGAATAGCCCTTCTTCTTTCGACCGGATCCATTTTATTGGACATGACTTTCTCCTCCTTTCCTGGGCCGGCAGCCTTAAAGGTATCACCTTCCTGGCCTCTTCTCCTTCGGGGCTGCAGCATCAGGATTGCTGCCTGAATCACTCCAGCTACGGGAAATTTCTGCTTTGACTCCGAAGCCAGGCACCATTTGATTTCTCCCTGATCCGAAATCCTTTCTTCTCGGAATCCTTTCTTCTAATGACATATTCTGGACTGCCGGTCGATATCCTTTTCCTGGTTTCCAACAATAATAATTTTCTTCTCTATAAGGTATCTCGAGCAATTAAAGCAAAGGCTTTATAAGGTGTAAAAGCTTAACTTTCAGGAAAACAGCAGACATGACTGAAGAGATGCTTGATATTCCAATAAGCCATAATGCTGTTCATGATTGATTGCTGTTCATGATTGGCGCAGGAGAGAGAGCACTCCCTCGATCCCTTTCAGCTCAAATCTGACCTTATCGCCGGGCTTAATATTCAATTTTTCCCGGAACTTCCTGAGTATGATAACCTGGCCCTTGCTCGTCACATTTCTGGTTTCAGCTGCGCCACTCAGTTTGCTCCCTCCTCAGAGTAATACTGTAATACATATTAGATATTTATTATATCTAATTTCAGGCCGGGCTGCAAAGGTTGTTTTGTTTGTCAGTTTGTCAGCTGGAAGGTTTTAAACCGGTTCAAGGTGGATCCGGTTCAAGGTGGATATTTGGCCTTTATTGTTTTTTATTATATTTATTACGGCGGTTAATGTAGGAGCAGCGTCCAGGAATGGTGATAATTGTTTTCCCTGCAAAAATATATTTTGCTCGCCCACCTTTTTAAGTACCAGCTCTGGGGACAGTGATAAAATAACACAAAACAACTCAAACATATATAAACAATTGCAAATATTATAAAATAATGTTATGCTTAGGTATACAACGGGGATTAAGGAGGATATTTTATGGCAGAAGATAGATTTTTAACACCAGATGAGATAGCAGAAATTCTTAAAGTAAAGACGGTAACAGTCAGAAGCTGGTTAAATAATGAGGAACACCCCCTGAAGGGGGCAAAGATGGGCAAATTATGGAGAATTGAGAAAGAAGATCTGGAAAG